>JABMQA010000583.1 GCA_013203545.1 Bacteroidota bacterium | reverse complement strand
AGTGAGAACGATCCTGTAATTCTGGATGATGAAATGATGAAGAAAATCAATGGTGGTGATGGCAATGATCAGCCGCCGCCACCACCACCACCTGATGGGAACCCTGGGTAACAGTTTTGTTCATAACTATAAAAGTAAAATCCATGCAACACGACAAAAAAGACTGCGGCCCCGCATGTTTGCAGGCCATTTCCAGGCATTATGGCCTGCGCCATACTATGAGATCCCTGCGTGCCTTGTGCAATCCCTCCAGGGAAGGGGTCTCTTTGTATGGCATCTGCAAGGGTGCGGAGCAATTGGGCTTCAGGGCCAGCGGTGTGCAGATTGGCTGGGAACAACTTGTTTCCCAGACTCACCTGCCATGCATCGCCCATTGGGAGCAGCGTCATTTCGTGGTCGTGAAAAAAGCAGGCAAACGCCGGGTAAAAGTTTTTGATCCCGCCTTCGGAGAAATTCGTTATCGCAAGGGCGAATTCCTCCGGGGCTGGGCCCTGCCCGGCAAACCTTCGGGAGTATGCCTGCTTATGGAGCCCACTCCCGAAATCTATACCAACAATTCCGGTGAACCGGAACGCAAATTCGGGCTGAAATACCTGCTTCCCTATTTCAAAAACTACAGGAAGTTCGTCTTTCAGCTGATACTGGGTGTACTGATGGGGACGCTGCTACAATTAGCAGTCCCCTTCCTCACCCAAACCATCGTCGACCTGGGGATACACCATCACAACACCGGCCTGGTTACCATGATACTGCTGGCACAACTGCTGCTGTTCGTCTCGCAACTGAGCGTTGAATTTGTGAGGAACCGCATCCTGTTGCATGTCAATTCGCGGGTGAACATTTCGGTGATCTCCGACTTTATCCGTGAAGTCGTCCGTCTGCCCATGTCCTTTTTCGACACCCGGCACCTGGGCGATATCATCCAGCGCATCGGCGACCAGAAACGTGTGGAACATTTCCTCACCACAACCTTTGTGTCGGGGCTCTATTTTACGCTCAATGTGCTGGTATTCGGAACCGTTCTTCTGCTGTACAGCACAAGAATATTTGCCGTGTTCCTTGTGGGATTTATCCTCTCTTCGCTCTGGGTGCTGGTGTTTATGAGGCGGCGGAAGGAGTTGGAATTTAAACGCTTCAATTGCCACTCCGACAACCACAGCAAAATCGTGCAACTGGTTACCGGTATGGCCGACATCAAGCTGGCCAACGCCCAGCACCAGAAACGTCAGGAGTGGGAGAGCATCCAGGCACGGCTGTTCAATGTCGGGGTGAGCGGCCTCTCCATCGACCAGTACCAGCAGTGTGGCGCCGTAATGATCAACCAGGCCAAAAACCTGCTCATCATTTTCATGGTAGCCCTTTCAGTGATGAATGGCACCATGACGCTGGGTATGATGATGGCCGTGATATTTATCCTGGGCCAGCTCAACAGCCCCATCCGGCAACTGGTTTCCATGGCCCGCTCCTGGCAGGAGGCCAGGCTGAGCCTCTCGCGGCTGGGAGAAGTGTTGGAAGAGTACAGCGCAGAAGACACACAACAAACACTGCCCTTCCTTCCGGGCGACCGCAATATCCGCCTGAAGGATGTATCCTTCGGTTATGACCCTCATGAACCGGTTTTGTACAATCTCAACCTGCTTATCCCCGAAGGAAAGGTCACGGCCATTGTGGGCCCCAGCGGCTGCGGCAAAACCACCCTGCTCAAACTGCTTCTGGGTTTCTACACACCACAGCAGGGAACAATCGGTGTGGGAGGCATGGCGCTGCATACGCTTGACAAAGCCATGTGGCGCGACCGCTGCGGTGCGGTGTTGCAGGATGGCTACATCTTTACCGATTCCATCCTCAATAACATTACCATGAATGAAGAGGATCCGGCCTTTGAACGCATGGTTCATGCCGCCGATATGGCCAACATCAAAGACTACATCGAACAACTGCCCAGGAACTACTACACCGTGGTGGGCCAGAACGGAAGAAACCTCAGCCAGGGGCAGAAACAGCGTCTGCTCATTGCAAGAGCATTGTATAAGAATCCCGATTTCCTGCTTCTCGATGAAGCCACCAATGCACTGGATGCCCACAACGAACGCTCCATCCTGCAGAAACTCAACCGCTTTATCAAGAACCGGACAGTGCTGGTTATCGCACACCGCCTCAGTACCATCAAAAATGCTGACAACATCGTGGTGATGAACCGTGGAAGGATCGTCGAAACCGGAACCCACCAGGAGCTTTTGGCACAGGACGGGAACTATTACAAACTTGTCAGCAACCAAATGGAGATAGACTATGCCTCACAACTATCCTAAACAAAACATGGATGAACTCTTGCGGGTACCGCCTTCGATGCTGATCACCGTAAGCACCCTTTTGGTGGCCTTGTGCCTGGTGGCATTTGGTGTTATAGGTACCACAGTGGCCATTCCTGAAAAAGCGGAGGGCAGGGTAACACTGCGCAGCAACCATGCCTACGTAAATATCTACCCTGCCACCACAGGATGCCTCTCCCGGGTGTTTGTTGACGACAATGAGATGGTAAGCGCCGGGACCTTGCTGGCCATCATCGAAAATCCCATTGGCATCAGCGAATACCGGGCATTGAAAACAAAGCTCCAAAGGGTTCAGGCATATTTCAACGCCAGGGATACCATGAGCCTCACAGCTGTAAACTTAACGGTGATACCCAAACTGGGACAACTGCAAAGCGCGTACAACAATCTGGCTACAGCCCTGCAGTTGCTAAAAACACATTATCACAGCACCGATTATGCCCAACAGCTGGTGGCGCTAAATGAAAAGGAGTGCATCTTCCGCACCTATGCCGCCAACCTTTCCCAACAGGAAAAACTTATGCAGGCATGTGTGAAAACGAAAAACAAGGACTTGCAGCGCAATGAAAAACTGCATCAATCCGGGCTTATCGCCGATACCGAAATGGAGCGCCTCCAGTCCGTAATGTTTACGGAAAAGATGAAGGTGGAACAGATCAAAGGCCAGCTTATCGAGAATGAGATGAAGCTGCACGCCCTGAAAATGCAGGAAGCCGAACTGGGCCGGCAGCGCCGTAAAACCACGGACCATCTTTACCTGGAGGCCTCCGCTTCCTGCGAAAAACTTGTTGAGCAATTGCAGTTATGGGAGGAGCATTACCTGTTACGTACACCGGTGGCCGGCCGGGTGCAGTTTGCCGGAACCAGGGAAGAGCGCCGGCAGGTATCGCCCGATGAGGTGGTGATGACCATATTGCCAATAAACAGTATGGAGATAACGGCAAGCATGCTTTGTCCTGCCGGTGAAGCCACCAATGTAAAACCCGGAAACCCGGTGCTGATAGCCCTGGATGGCTACCCCGCCATAAACGATGGCTATGTGAAGGGTAAAGTGGAAGGCATTTCCGAAGTGCCGGTGGATGGCTATTACACAGCGGATATCAAACTCCCCGGTGGCATGCTCACCACGCTGGGCAAATCAATTCCCTTCAACCGCATTGCGCAGGGCCATGGTAAGATCATTACCGGGGAAGAGGTGTTGTTGAAGCATGTGTTTAACAATATTCTACCAAAAAAGGATGGAAAGGAATTTCCATAAAAAGAGTTGTGCCGAAAATCTTGTAAAGAGTAGGCTAAATATTAAAAAAAATGGAGGGGATATGATTGGGTATTTTGATTCGTCGTAGTTCAAGAACTAATAAAAGCCATATTTTTACTAATTCATTAAAAATATTGAATATATGAAAATACAAAAAACATTTTCCATTTGTATGCTTTTCGGTTTGTTGTTTTTGACAACAGTAGCCGCTGGGCAAAGGTCATTTTATTTCCCATTGATTAACTCAGATAACACCTGGAGCATTGTAGCAAATTCTACTGCCGGTGGTGGTGACATTTCTTCTTTCTATTTGAAAATTGATGATACAATCGTAGAAAAGAACAGGAGGCTATATCATAAGGTGTTTTTAACCTACGATACGTTGGGGATCGAAGATTATTGGAATCATGTCGGCTACATGAGTGAAGATACCGAAACAGGAGAGTGTTACTTTATGAATCTGAATTTGCAAGAGGGCATGATCTATAATTTCTCAGCTTGTGTAGGTGATACACTCCAAATCTGGAATTCATATCAGGGCAATCTACCCGGTGAAGCCATAATTCTGGATAAGGATTCAGTACTGATAGGTGATACGTATAGGGTGAGGCTTTCAGTTATGAATATACTCAGGGGACTGGAAGAGTATTGGATAGAGGGGATTGGTAGTATTGAAGGATTGCTTTTCAGCAATTATTGGTTGATCGGCATTGACTATGCGCTACTTTGCTTTTTTGAGAATGGCGAACTGGTGTATCATAATGATGAATATTCTACTTGTTATTATGGTCTGCCCACCGGAATTGGGGATCTATCAAGTTCCGGTGATTTGATTGTATATCCAAACCCTGTCAAAAACCATCACCAAGTTTTCATCCGGATACCGGATAATGAAAATATCGGGATCAATAAGCTTTCCATATATAGTTTGTCTGGGTCATGTATTGGCTCCTGGCAATTTTATGGAAATCAATACACATTAATACTATCAACCCTTCAATCGGGATACTACATTGTTGAGTTAATCAACTCAAATACAAAATATCATAAAAAAATTCAGATAAATTAATTATCTTATGAAAAATTCATTAAAGATTTATTTCACTTTAGTTGCACTCTTCATTTTTAATTTTGTATTTGCACAACAACAAATACAAATTAATAACACATTTTCAAGTGATACAGTAATTGAACCATTTACACAAATTGAAATCTTTGGCTGTCAAATTACGGGATCATTGACTTTAAACAGTGATACAAGTTTTGTAAGATTATTTTTAAAGGATGAGGATGATGTCGAGCACATCCTCTTTGAATCTTATCCAATGATAAATGATTCTCAGATATCCTTTACAGATACATGTTATGAAACAATGTATATTGAAGGAAATCGACCTGAAGAAATCAAAATTGATGTAAATGATGCGAGTATAACAATCAGTTATCTGCTTGTTGATACTACTTACAACTCAGATTATTCTTCGCTCCAAGCTACATTTCGAGATAATATTGATTCAATAAAAGTGGCCCAGATAAATAATTATTTGGAAACCAATGATATTCCATGGAGGGCAGGTCAGTCAGATTTTTCAGATATACCCTATGAATCAAAAAAACATTTATTGGGTAATGCTTTGTCTATAAGTGAACTACAAGGAATTGAGTTCTATGCAGGTGGCTTTTTCCCCTTTGGGTTAGTTTCGGAAAATACGGAAAGTATCACAATTACAGAAAATTTTGACTGGCGTAGTAGGCATGGTGCAAATAATCCATTATCACCCTACTATGATAATGATCCTACAGGAAGTGGCTGGATACCGCCAAGGTTTACCGGACAAGGTTGTGCTGACTGCTGGGCATTTGCGCCGGTATATACCCTGGAAGCACTAATAAATCTATACTTCAACCAACATTTGGATAAAAACTTATCTGAACAACACATCGTGTCCTGCGTAGGAGATGAAATTTGTGCGACCGGAGGATCACCGCTTGCTGCAGCTAATTATATAGTCAATAATGGTGTGGTGTTAGAAAACTGTTTTCCATATGATCCTCAAGATGGTGTGCCTTGTGAAGACGTTTGCAACGATCCGGATGATGTTTTTACCCCGGAAAATAAATTTACAATTTATGGAAATAATAATGGTGATGCAATTATGGAGAATATAATTAATTACGGCCCTGGTTCAACAACAATGATCATTTGGGGGCATGCAATGTCATTAGTTGGATACGGGAAAATACAAATTGGTGACTTAATACTTGATGGGAATCATAGTCATACAGGATTGGAGATAACAGTTCTTCCCGGTTCAAGTTGGATTGGAAACACATATTGGATTTTTAAGCAAAGTTGGGGAGATTGGGGAGCAAATGGAACCCCTTACATCTATGTTATTGCGGATCCGGATAAGTTGTATTATACTCAGTACTTTACAACGGAAATAAATAGCAACGTATATGATTCAACGGATGTTCAATGCCTCGATTTGGACGGTGACGGTTATTATTATTGGGGCATTGGGCCAAAACCTGCACATTGCGATTCCTGCCCGGCTACACCTGATTGTGATGATTCAAATCCATTTTTAACATACTATGATTCTCTTTACAATTGCTTTATTGATTGTGAATCATTTGTGTACGATACAAATGCTTTTGTAATTACTACAAATACAGTATTACTTCCCGGACCATACAATACTGATATTGTTGTTCAAAACGGGGCCGTGTTGGAAATATATGATGCTGTTTTGTTTCATGAAGATGCTAAAATCATCATCCAGCCCGGCGGAAAATTGATTCTTGATGGTGGTACCCTTACCAATGCATGTGGTGATTATTGGCAAGGCATCGAAGTCTGGGGCAATCCCAGTGCCTCTCAGATTGCTGCCAATCAGGGGATACTTGAAGTCAAACACGGCGGTACCATCGAAAATGCCGAAGTAGCAGTCCGTGTAGGTTCCGAAGACTATACCGGTAAAGGAGGCGGAATGGTGTATGCCGATGATGGTATTTTCCTGAACAACGATATCGGAGCCTGGTTTGATCCATACAGTTATGCAAGTGATAATGTAAGCTATTTCAACGAGTGTACTTTCGACTACACCGATCCGATTAGTGGTGAGGGTACATTTACCTTTGTTAAACTGAATGACGTGCATCATGTTAGTTTCATAGAGTGTGCCTTCACCAATAACTCCAACCATGTTTTTACCGGATTGGGCATAGAAAGCACCAACGCCATTTTCAGTGTTGAAGGATTCTGTACAGCATATTCCGGGGATGATTGCACAGCATGGGACAGTAGCTATTTCTATAACCTTGATTATGGAATTTATGCAACAGCGTCCAATTCGACTGATCTTGCAGATGTACGTCACACCACATTTGAGGACAATTATAAGGGTATTTATTTATCTGGTATGACCCTCCCGCGTGTAACCTCCAACCAGTTTTACCTGGATACTACAGCTGCGGCAGAAAGCTATGGCCTTTACCTGGATGAATGTACCCAATATTGGGTAGAGGACAACAATTTTGAAAAGAACAGTGGTCGCCCATCCCAGACAGGTATCGGTATATACGTAAACGAATCAGGAGCCCAGGCCAACGAAATCTACCTCAACTATTTCGACAATGTAGAATATGCTGTGATTGCGTTGGGAGTAAACCGTAGTACCAGAACCTCTGCAACCGGACTCGTAATCCGCTGCAACGATTACAATAATACCCTCTTCGATGAAACGATCATATACGATGGTGTAAGTGATCCTCCGGAAGACGGAGAAGGTATTGCATCCAATCAAGGGCAAAACACCACCAATGCTGTAGATATGGCCGGCAACCTGTTTTATTACAACACTTCCACCTCCGGTGACTACGATGACCTGGACAATGAATCCAACCACTTTTATTATTACTATTCCAATAGTGCGGGTGGATATGATGTTGAACCTTTGGACATCACCGGAAGCACGGTAACAAAAGTACCAAAATACAGTTATAATTGGACTTATGCAGCAGGTTGCCCATCAGGACTTACATCCGGTGGAGGTGGGGGCTCCGAAGAATCCCGGTCGGCCATGATAGAAGCACAATCCGACATTGCAACTACAGAAGCCGTGTTGATAGCTTTGGTGGATGGTGGTGATACCGAAACACTCAATGCCGAAGTGGAAAGCAGCATTCCACCTGAAGCTGCCGAGGTTTACACCGAGTTAATGGCTGAATCTCCGAACCTTTCTGAAACCGTGGTGGAAACCAGCATCGAAAAAGAAGAGGTGCTGCCAAATGCCATGATACGTGATGTGATGGTGGCCAATCCGCATACGGCCTCTTCGCTTGCATTGTTGAGCAAACTGGACGACCGCAGCAATCCCATGCCTGCTTACATGAAAGCTCAAATCCTTGCGGGCCGTAGTATAACATCGCTTAAGGCTGATCTGGAAGGTCAGATAGCCGGCCATAAATTGCGCAAGGCCCGGGCCATGAAGCACCTTGCCCGCTATTTTGGCACAATGCCGGAATATCCTGCTGTAACAGATAGCCTGCTGGCACTATATCAGTTAGATAACAGTTTAGACAGCCGGTACATGCAGGCGTGGTTACACCTTCATAGTGGCCAATACCAGCAGGGTCAGGCTGTAATAACTACCATTCCCACTGCTTTTGCCCTGACTGCTGATGAACTGGCCCTTCACCAGAACATGCAATGGATTTATACCACACTAAAAGGGCTGTTCGAGGCAGGAAATGGTGTTGCTGAATTGAGCCAGGCACAAATCGGTCAACTACAGGGGATCGTTTCCGACGAAACAGGCATTGCCTCAGTATATGCACGTAACCTGCTGTTGGCCATAGATGAACTGGAATATGAAGAACCTGTAATTCTTCCCGACCATATGAAAAGCACTGAGGTTGAAAAAGCATTCAATGAACTGCTCAACACCCCGGCGCCAAAAATGCTGGAAGTTTATCCCAACCCATCCAAAGATTTCGTAATTTTGGGCTATCATTTTGATAAAGAAACCCAGGGTACGATAGAGATCAGGGATATGTCGGGCAGGCTGATGGAAAGCATTGCCTTTAAAGGCATGCAAGACCAGGTCACGGTAACAACCCGCGGGTGGACACCGGGTGTTTATGTGCTTAGTCTGGTGGTAAAGGATAAGGTGATAGAAAGCACCAAATTCACACTAATTAATTAAAATTAACCCTTGATAGTCTCCCGGTAATTGAACCGGGAGACTATTTTAAACATTTTCATCAAATGAGAAAACGCACTTACCGATTGCTGTTTACCCTCTGTACGCTGCTAATCATTACATCTGCACAGGCCCAAAAATGGGAAAACCTTATTGGTATCCCTGGCAGGAATGATATGGGT
>JABMQA010000582.1 GCA_013203545.1 Bacteroidota bacterium | reverse complement strand
CTTTATGTGCCTTTAGGTACATCATATTATTATTTTAAATCAGGTAAATGTAAATTTTCAAATGTTTGCACCAATGATTTTAATCAAATTGTCAAAATGAGAATTAATATTGGGTCTATTATTAAATTCAATAACATTTTTGTGAATTGAATTTCTTGGTGCAAAATTTAATATTCCCTTAAATGCACAATCTATTTCGTCAGGTCGGATCGTATTTATTGAATGACAAAGATTACTCCCTTTTAAAAATTTAGATATTGCTGCATAATCAGGTGAATGAAGAAGAATGGGTACCGTTGATGATAAATAATTATATGTTTTGCTCGGAAAGGATGTAATACATTTATGTTTATCATCTTTATGAAATGACATTTGAATATAGGCCAAATCATATTTTGTTATGGTATCAATAATTTCATTTTCCGGAACAAATGGCTTTATCGAAACAAAATCTGAATACTTTTCTAATCTTTTCTTAATACGAAGTAGTAATTGAGAATTCTTATTTGAAAAAACATGTATTTCAATACCGTTATCCATACACACTTTTTCAACTGCCGAACAAAATACCAGGAATGACTCAAGCCAAAATATATGACCGGTTAAACATATTTTTTTTACCTGAGGCCGTATTTCAATTTCCTCTTTTATGCTTTCCTTAAAATACCCGCCATAGGATATTCCAACCGGATGAGTTGATTTAATGAATCTGTTTTCAACATAATAATCCTTTAGGTCTGGAACAGTAACATCAAGGCTCGTACTCGTCTTTAATATTTCGACAAAATCATTTTCTAATCTTTCTCCATATACTTTGTAATTTCTATTATGCAACAGGTCGTCAAAAATACTTACATGGTAAGGAATAAATGGTTTTTTTAATAACCTGGTTAATGTTAAAACGGTGAGTACACCATTATTAATCCATAATTTATCAATAGATTTCCTATCTACTATTTGGTGGATTTTCCTTGCTAAAATTTTAGCATAAAAAAGTGCAATATATAAATTTAGTTTTTCCCATTTTTGATTGATAATCTTTTTTATTAATGGAGTATTTAAAATTAAAGAATAGTGAATTACATCACAGTATTGAATTATTTTTCGTGTTTTTAATAAATGGTTAGATGAAAATATTATTATTTCATGCTCAGTCATACGACTTAGCATTTTGCTTAATAATAACCATGATGAGTCTGAATCAGTTAATAAGGAATTGGTAAAAAGTAAAATTTTCATAGTGAATAGTTGAACCAAAAAGAATTAACCATTTATCGCAAAATGATATTTTGAAACATATCAGTACGAAGTTTGCTGATGCCATGTTGCTCATCTTCCGATTGCACATGTGAATAACTTCTATATCCCAGCTCTTCAAGCATTTTGATAAGATTTTCCCCATCAACTCCGGCCGCTCGCAAGGATTTCGGATTTATTTCAAGCAAAATGACAGGATGTAACATTCTAATGCTTTTTTTTGCACCATCCAGAAAAACGTATTCGCTCCCTTCGATATCAATTTTCATCACCACACGGCCGGGCATTTTAAAAGAACCAAACAAATCGTCAAACCTTTTTACCTGCACCTTCTCCACCATATGAGCATCGGTCCCTGAAAACTGTTTAAAAACACCGGCGCTGCCACTGGTATCTATAGGGATTAGTAACTTGGCCTCACTGTTAGTGTTGCCTAAAACCACCCTGTGTACCTGGAACGGGCTATGGCCGTTCATCTGCAAAGTAGATTCAACGGCCCTGGCCTTCCTTGCCTGTGGCTCGATGGCAATGATCAGACCATCCAATCCGACCAACCTGGATGCCACCAGCGAAAAACTGCCATGGTTGGCACCAACATCAATAAAAGTATCACCAGGATAAAGCAGATTTACAAGATTTTGAATTCCCTGCGACTTATTTTGCAATTCGTGTACTACTTTAAAAAATCTTGGGTCGGTCAGATCGAGGCACACCAAATCATCACCAATACTGAGGTTTGCAAATGATTTCAATCCAATCAAACTGCTGATAAATTTCATTATCAGAAAAATACGCCTGCCTGCTTTCCAATCATCATTGCCTGTATGTTTGAAGTACATATTTGCAAATGATGCGAATAACCTATGGCAAAAAGGAAGCTGGCTTTTAAGATCAGGATTTTCCAGCCACGAAAGGACCCTTCTTCTGAACAGCCAACTGCCCGGATGTTTGAATTGTGGATCATGACTATGCCCCTTTTCCTTTTTCAGCTTCCTGTTCAAAATTTTTTCAGGATTCCAGGAGAAATTCCAATGATGCATTGCATATGTGTTATCGGTGACACAACCAGTAGTAAACTCCTGTAACCAGGTGTAGGGATAAAAATATTCCACCGGATAAAGTGTCACCTCATCGATTTTCTGAAATCCGTATTTATCCAGCCCCATTTCACGTAAAACCAGCGTGGTAACACGGGGAGACAGTATAAAATAGCCTTCTGTCCCATAAATCAGTTCGGTTTTCTCCATACATTTTTTAAGAAACGGAGTTCCGGCAACAGCACCAAATATCCCATTGGTCAACCAGCCTGGCACTTCTTCCACCCGCTGAAATCCCAAAAAACAATCATTGGATAATAGCGGATCAAGGCGCTTTAAAATTTCAAAATCAGTATCGAGATAAATACCACCTTCGTTGTGTACCGCCCACAATCTGACATAATTAGAAACCTTTGACCACAATTTTTTATCATATGCATCCCGACAATATTTATTATCAAGCGGACTGTTGGATTCGTTCCATTCCTTGATTTCATAATCGGGGAGGTGCTTTTCCCAGCTTTTCATGCAACGCCGGATCAGCCTGTTCTTTGGATTAGGGCCAAACCAGCAATAGTGGATTATTTTGGGTATCATTTCAACAATGGCAATTAAAAAATTCGGCGAATCCTTCTCAGGATTTCAAATGGGGCCCAACTGATTTTCTTAGAGGCTTACTTCCCTCATCAGATTTTACATGAATAATCCCGAAGACGCTCATCAATCAACAGTTCCCCTAAGGATAACATCCTTTCAACTTCATCCGGTGTAATAATTTTGGATGCGTAATATTGTGGCAATGTCCCTTCTTTATACCTCTCATACAGCCAACGCCATCCTCCTCCGGCCTTTGGATTTACTTTCATGTTTCTTTCATAGGCTGCACCGCCAAGTTTGATCTTGTTTTCAAACTGAGCATATGACCGCATGGGAAAATGAAAAATTTCCACCACACCGGATTTGGTAACAGGGATACCTGCGGGTGAGAGAATCGTATGATTTCCCTGCCCGACAATCACATCCTTAAGAGCCCTGTGACAAACCTTAGGCATTAATTGCCTTCCGAGATGATTAAATGATTCCCTTCTTTTGTAGATCATCCGCTCAAAGACCGGCCTGTTTTCATCCTCAACTGGAACAAAATCGGCGCGCTCAAATTGCAAAATGTTAATATTATCCTGAATAACTTCAAGTGTTTGTTTCAGATTGCCCCTTACGGGCCACCAATACTCATCGGCATCGGCGTTGATCACCCAATCGGCACAATATTGATTTATCGCCATCCGGGCCATTCTTGTAACCCATTCCGACTGGGAATAATCATCCTCATTCTCAAAAATATAATGAAGAACACCTCTTTTCTGAAAGTCGCGCAGAATTTCAGCGGTATCATCTACGGAATTGTTGTCGGTGGCGATGATAAAATCAATACCCTGGTTCAGGTGAAACAGGATGTTTTCACGGATGATGTCAGCCTCATCGCGAACCAGGAGTGTCAGGATCAGTTTCATTGTTTATATTTATTCACTGCATCAATAATGTATTCAACTTCACTTTTCTTAATCACCGGTGAAATCGGCAAACTTAACACTTCCTGATGAATCTTTTCT
>JABMQA010000581.1 GCA_013203545.1 Bacteroidota bacterium | reverse complement strand
TAGAGCAGTTGACTCTTAATTATGTGGTATATGTTTATTATTACGTCTTTGAACAGCCCTAAATACAACAGTCATAATAGGTTACGGGAAATTTATATTTGAATATTATGTTATATATTTCAACTACGATTTAACTACGACAGTCAAAATAGCATTAAAACCAGATGGAAATGTTCCCACTCAACTACGATAATTTCACACGCATTCTTGAATTGTGGTAGCCTAACTATATTGCAAAAGTTAGTTTCGTTGAAAATTAATTGGGAGGCGAAGTGGTAAATAAGAACAGGCATTTTCTATTGATAATGGAATTCATGGATTATTTCATTAAAGAACTTGGATACTATGTAACAAATACCCCAAATACTGTAGCGGAAATTCACACTAAACAGGGATACGGAAATTCTGATAACGTTGATAAACCTCAAAGCTCATTGAAGTTTAATTTTGAAATTGCACAACTTTCAAGGGATGAGATTGTTACATATGCAGACCGGATTTCACTTTTGGAAGAAGACAATGAATTTGGAGAAAATGATGAAGAGCTTAAAGCAATTATCTTAAAGTATTTTGATGACTTTATTGAAGACCATTTCATTTATAAAAACATGAATACTGACAGGCAAATCAAAATACACAGAGGCTACCGCCCAAAACGCAGAAAAGAAGGTTCACAACCACTTAGTATGTATTCTGTAATGTTTACCGGCGTTCAGCCTTCACGAGAAGAGATAGAGAGGCATATTTCATTTTTTATTGCGCAGTATCTAAAAAAATAATTGCGCCCCAATAACACAATTGAAGGACACATACGTTTTAAGTAATTCTGAACCGGAATAACTTTAAGACTTGATTGGCTCAAATGGATTTTCAGTTTACCGGTTTACTACGAACGCTGTTTTGTTTGTCAATCATCACTGTTGTCGTAACCAATCTCAATAGCATACTCATACCAGTCAGAGCTATCAGGTGTCGGGTGGTGTATGAATTCACAAGAAAAGTCATCGTAATTCAACTGTGAAACACGGAGGGACTCTTCGCTTATTTCATTGGCTACTCTTTTGTGATTACCTTGCGATAAACATTTAATAGCCCAAAGATGCAAGTAAGTTGAATTCAATTGGGTGAGTAGATACTGCCCATGCATTTTTAACCTGGAATTGATTAAGCCCTTAAGTCCAAGATACCTTTTTATATTTTCAGTCTCTCAGTCCTTCTCTTCGGGCATATCGGCTGATTTGTTCGTAACCATTATTTAATGTCCTGATGTCGCTTCAACTTCAAGCCATTTCAAGAATTCCGACATGCTATAACGCACGACACCCTTAATCTTGATAATTTTCAAAGGGTTCGTTTCAGACTTTCTCCACCTTCATAGTGTTACACGATTTACTCCAAGCTCATCGCAAATCTGTTGTTCTGTCAGTAAGTCTAATTTTAATTTATTCTTTTCCATTGAGTTGGTTTCTCCTTTGTATTTAAGCTCCGGAATTGGTCTTTGTAGGGGGTTGAAAACGGGTGTAATACGATGCTATTGCTCGTATTGCAAGTGTCATATAATCCATTCTAAGCGTCCTCTTTCAAATCGGATTTCGCTTTGAATGTCTTTGAATACAGCTTCATATCACCGGATAGAATGGTGGCATTACGAATATCCACGAGCATCACAAATTTTTGGAATAGTTCCAGAAACTCCGGTGTTGCATCTCATCCTTGCATCCGACACATTTTTTGCATCGTCCGGTTGATTTGACTATTTATTTTATTGAATATTTCTTGGTCTGATTTTCTTGACATTTCTTGTTCCTTCCTTTTGAATTATTTTGAAATAATTGAGACTGACAATTCATTCCCACAACCATTGCAGTCCACTTTTTAATCAACGCTGAACAGCGTGGATAGATGCCTTCTGCGCTTCCGTATTTGAACCCTGACGGCGTTCTGCAAGTAGAGTAAGGTAACGTATTGAAGCTGATTGTGAAGGGCTTCACCTGGCACGTAGAGCGTTGGTTGCACCGGCTGTTACTTTGGCTGTAAGAGCTTCAGATTGAGGACATATCTTTGATTTGTAGTTGATGCTTTTTTTTAGATAGTCCAAACATTACAGCTCAATATTGAGTGGAAGTGACCACCATTGAGACACCAGCTATTTTAATATTACTTTCAGTTTTCATGGCTTTCCTTTCTATTGAGATTTGAACTCATGCTTATTTCTTGAAGAGTGACCTTTGTATTTTTAGAACCGAAGTTTATCTGAGGTTCTAAAAATAAGAGTTGAGAGCTACTCTGTATCAGTTGAAAATATTTATCCACTGATACCGGCTTTTGAAGTGCCATACTTTCTCAAGATTTTATTAGTAAGAGTAGAATTGAAGAACTGAGGTGTAACCGAAGTTCTTCACAAAGGAGTTGAGTATCAACTCCGTCCCAAATAATGATTTCAAATCTTGAAGTACTAAGTTGAGATGTTCTAACTATACAACTCTGATGTCTTTAATAGTTATAGTGTATTCAGAACCGTAAGGTTCTGCACGGTGGTAGATTTTCTACCACCGATTAATTGTCATGTTCAATATTGAATTCAACTTCTACTTAAGTATTAGTATTATTCAAATCAGTATCAAGATACTGATTTATTTAATTCAGAATTACTTCGTAATTCTTCATTAAAATTCACTATTAATTATTTTATTAAATTAAATAATATAGTTACAAGCTTAAGAATAATTAATAGCAGTAAGTGGTCGGAAAGAAGAATTGGAATCAAGGCTCCATGAAAACCCGATTTTATCAATTTCAAGCATATCACAAGCTTACAGCAACCTTCTCAGGGTGCATAAATCCAGCTATTGAACCACAGTCCATCTGTATGGTCATCAGGGAATACAGTTCATGAGACTGAATTGTCTGATGACGACAGTTGGTATCACGTAATAAGTCTATCGCATGCTTTTGTAAATTATTATTTAGTCGTTTGTAATTAGGTACTTATCTTTAGTTAATATTCAATTATTATTTATTAATAGTCATTAGTCTTTTTTAATCCGGCTACGACTTATTTCTTTACTATACATATCACGGAGTTGAAAAATATAACAGAATATTTGTATTTATTTTGAAATATTTCCAGAAAAAGCTAATAATATTTTCATTCACCATGTGTGGCACCTGCATCACGATTATATCCAAATTCCAAAAGGAAATTCAGTGCATCAGCGTTTGTAACCCGCTCTAATTCAGCCTCAAGTTGCTTGAGCATTAGGTCATCATTCCGAGACCTGTTACACCGAGTAATTCAGATATTCTTATAATCCCTCAAATATATTTTGTTAGTCGAAAAGTTCATTGCACTGAGTCTATTTTCTAATTTCCTGAATAACTCTCGCTGTTTATTTCTAATATTATTGTTCATTTTCTAATCCAGTTCCAATATCCTGATGGAGGCCGGATTATTAATCCATTCACTCAGGTTTTCCATGATATATAGATAGATGTTAATCATATCATCCCAATCAACTTTTCCAATAAGCTCTGGATTGATTACCCCACCAAGCTCAGCTTTAAATTCTTCATCTGTTAATGAATTAAAATGTGTAGTATACAATTCCATTACTTCAAGAAGCTGTGAACCATATTCTGCTTGAGAGCATTCTTTTTCGAATTCCGCATTTCACAGGATGTATTTTTCTGTAAATGGGGGAATACATAAGTGATGTAGTCTCAATATTGTTGCTTCGATTAATTTTCCGTATTCGATATCATGTTGGTCTTCAATGGACATTGTGATATCATCAGTTTCGTTTTGGTTTTTCATAAAAACACCTCTTATAGGTTTGTAATTTATTGCACAGCGTTTTACTCTGCTTATCTATTATAAATAGTAGGGTGAATCCCCAAAACGCATTTTATTTGCATTTTAGTGAAAACAATTTGAAGTCGAATGAATTGAGCAAACATCTCGCACGGAAGTTAAGCAGAATGCCATATATAATATATTTCCCTACGGTTTTAAACATGTTGAAATAGATTGATGAATTCCAGAAAAAAAAGGCCGGCATGAACATGCATTGAGGGTTGATTCTGTATATATATCATCTATCACCCTTAATTGGAAAAAACTTTCATATCGGTGCAGTAGGGGTGGTGACAATGATGGTCTGTATATCTCTTGTCCTTATCCATCACTCTGCTATTTTCAGCCAAGTTGAACGCACATTTGGGGGTAATATCAATAAATCAACAATTATCGAAGTTAAACTGCGAAATTACTCCTTAGTTATTTTCAGAACTGCTCGGAGGGTATCCGGAATATGCTAAGCTATGATAATCTCTTATTAAGCCTCCTAATCACATGGGGAATTGGTCTATTACCT
>JABMQA010000580.1 GCA_013203545.1 Bacteroidota bacterium | reverse complement strand
TTTTCATAAGGATTAATTTTAGCTTGTTCTACAGGCGTTTCACAAACAGGACATCTATCAGACAGAGTATCTTCAAAATCTTTAACCAATCTAAAAATTTCTACAAAGCTTATTTTATCTTTTTCTTGTTCAAACTTGATATTGTTTTCTTTAAATGTTGTTGCTGTTTTCTCTATTTTTGAAATAGCATCAAGTAGTTCATTTACCGTTGAATAGATAAATATTTTTCCTTTTGGCTTTTGTAATTCTTCATCAATAAGGGCAATTCTTCCTTTTATTTCTTGGTTTCCATTGATGAATAAATCTAATTCATCAAACGGCTTATTTAATTTACTGTTTTCGACAATGGTCTGTTTTTGTTTTTCTAACTCGGTGATTTTTTGAGTAGAGCTTAGTATGCTTTGTTTTTGACCTGCTATTTCAAATGTTTTTTTATCGAGTTCCTTTTGTTTTAAGGATTCAACAGGTATTTTGCCTGAAATATTTTCAGTAAAGCCATTTATGAATGAGTAAAACTCATCTAATCCAAAAAGCGTTGCCAACAAATTTTCTTGCTGACCTTGTGTTTTCGAGGAATAACGAGCAAAGTCAATAATTCTATTCTTCTCGATGAAGCAAAAATAATAGCTGTCAGGATTGGTATTGATATTAATAATTTCACCTTTCGAGTTTGTCCCTGTTATAATTGGGAATGAAGATTTGCCTGTATGTAGATTGGTTATATAGTGTTTTACATCAATTCTTTTCGCTTCTGCTTCACTTAAATAGCCAAGTAAGGAAAATTCCAATGCTTCGCAAAAACTGGTTTTCCCACTACCATTTGGACCATAAACCAAAATTTTAGGTTTATCAAGGTCAAACTTTTCTTTTGACGCAAAGCCTCTGAAATTCTCAATTTCAATACTGTTTATTTTTGAAATATCGTTACTGTTTTCATTTTTAGTATCTTCAATTTTAGGTAAGCTAGTGCTAATTTTATCTCTATTTTGATTAATCAACTCATTTAGTAGCGAAGCTCTTTTTCCTGCCGCTGTTCCTACACTTGCAATTGAATCAAAATTATCTGTTATCAGATTGATTAACTTAATCTCATAAGGAGTCAATTCATCAGGCTTTAAGGTTCTGATGAACTGATTGAATTGAGATTTTATTTTATTGAAAGTTGGCATTAAAAGTCAGCTTTATTAGGGTTAGCTAAACTAAAGTCAGTCCATTTAGGCATATCATTGAGACCTCTTTTTATTCCAAATAGGGATTTCATATTTTCGCTGGACTTGAAAAAATCTTCGAAATCAATCTGCTTCGATTCTGTGTTTAACTTATTTACTGTCTCTTGTAAAATATGAAGAATTTCCTCTCCTAAAATTGCAACCTTTGGATTTTCCAATTCCGAATTTTCAGTTGCTATCGAAACTTTTTCTAATAAATCGTGAATGGAGTCTATATAAAAAATGATTTTCTCGTTATGAAGTTTATAAAATTTATGAATGCTATCTTGTAATGCCTTTTTTGCTTTAATCTTATTGTTAATTGTTTCCATATTCTTATTGAAGAGCTTAAGGCAAGCTTTTTTACAAGCATCTTCATTAGTGATTAGCTTTTCATCATCTAAATACTTTTTGAATCTGTTTACTATGCCTTTATCAAGCTGTTTTAGCAAAACTTGAAATGAACTGCAATCTATATCGTGTAGAAACTTATTTCTTATATTCATTAAAAGCCCAAACTCTGAATTTTCATCATTCGACAGGACTTCAATGTCAAACAATAAATCAATCTTGTTTTGAAAAGATAATTTCCCTTTATTGCTAAACAGCCTAGTATTTTCTTTTTCATCATAAATCCCTAAATTCAACAGAAGTAAATCATTGATTAACTTTTCGATAAATAAAGAATACTCAAGTACTTCAGCTCTTAGCTCTATATTAATATCCATCAGTTTACATTTTTTTGATTTGTTTTGTCAAATATTGGCAGAAATAATAAAAGTTTCCGCATCCAATTAAGTGTGTCGATAAAATTGCACTCTTTGGCAAAACTTTGGTTTCAGCGTTGGCTTGTGGGGCTTTGCCAATGTGTGCAATGTGGGTGGGGTTTCTTTCTTCTTTTTTGCGGGTGGGAAGAAAAAAACAAAATAAATTTCCATCAAATTTGCACAGTACTGTCAAAAAGTTAAATCCTTTCTTTCGTTATTATTTATCACTATCGTATCTGTCTGTCGTCCGTCACACTTGTTGCCAACGTTTTATTAAACGACATCCTGTCCGTTAACACCCTCCATAGAGGCCGATATGTGGACAAATATGTCACCCTCAAAAATAAACAATATTTTTACATATCAAACCCCAAATCGTCCTTTTTATCATCGTTCCTTAATGGCTTTTCATATTCTCGAATGTCAAAATAGGTAAACTCAATATTTTGCTTTATGTCAGAAATGAATGGTAATGTTTTAGGATTGGGATTGGGAGAATTTGCGAACAATATATTATGGGGTATGTCATTACAACCCGTAATCTTGTTTGATACCTGGCAAGAAAATGCCTGTAACGGCTGAGGGTAGCAGCAGTAAGGGATTGCGGGCTTCAAACCTGTCAAGTTACACCGAAGCTTGAGCGGGGCTGAATGTCCGAATACCTGGGAAACCCTTATTGCTGCTACACTTTGGGGCTGTCTCATTAACCCTAAGTACAGGTCATTTCAACTGAAAGGAGAAATCTAAAACATTGGTTTATAAAGAAATGGATTTCTCCCCGCCAACCGGCGGGTCGAAATGACCGATTCTTATATTAATGAGACAACCCCACTGCCTACTGTTAATAGCGTACTGAGTCTTCAGCCATTAATGTTACAACTTCCTTTTCAAAATTGTAAAGTTTTACCAGGGTTTGAGTAGAAGGTTCATCGCTCTGTGGTGTGATAACGACAAAATTCATTGTTGTATTCGGTTTATTATTGTCAATCCAGGTACCGGAATTCGCATAAATACATTTTTTACCATCATGGCTAATCCCCGCATCAATCCTGGGTACGTGAGTATGACCAAATACAACAATTCTTACATCTGAAGCAGGGTTCAAAAAATACTGTTGATTTGCCTGATAGTCGGTGAAGGTACTTGACATCACTGAATCGATTGCATGTGCAGTTGTAATGTGTACAGCTACGTGATTGTGATTTTCCCGATCAGACCATTTCTCCTGGATCCCCTTATAAAGATCCACATCTATATATCCGCCGGGCGAGGATTGATAAGGAACAACATCGTCAACTGAAAAATTACCTGTAAATCCATTCATGTTTGTAACAATGATTTTTTCATCAAATCTGTTTGTAATGGGGAACATAGTCACTGTTTCATGCCATGTCTTCCAATATTTAAACAACAAATTCTGGCTTTCATCACCCGAACTATTTTGGGTAACAACGGGTAATGTATCTCCGGGTGACGGGAAATGTTGTTTTACGAAGAGTGCGGCTATTCTTGTAAAAAAATAACCGGGAGGCAATATGGTACCCGGGGCAATATCCTGATTTGAATACGGATCGGGCGCACAGAAAAAATTGTAGCGGTGGCCATGCTCATAAGCTATTTGAGGATGGCTAACAGGGGAATAAGTACCTAACCCTAACACATTATCCCGTGCCTGATTTACCCCTGGAAGGATAAGTTCAATACTTGCTGCAGTAATTGTTAAATCATGGTTTCCAGGCACATAAGTAACTAATATCTTCCCTTCCTGAATGATGCTGTTAATAGCATCAAACACACCTTTGTTTGCTGTCGCAAGTCGCTGTACAAAATCAGCCTGATCATTTCCCTGATATGTATTTATGTCAGCTGGCACAAACCATTCATCAACCAGATCACCGCCGATAATAAGTTCTTTAACATTTGGAGCCGCTTTTATCTGTTTAAGCATTTTTTCAAGGGGCCCAAGGTTTACTTTGCACTCAGAATAGGAAGTATCTGCACCAATATGCATATCGCTCATAATAACAATCATATTCCTCTCACTCCCGCCATTGCTAAAAGGATTTATTGCAGGAGATGTTTGATCTGATTTTTTGCATGATGCCAGTACAAAAAATAACAACAACAAACCATACACATTTAATAATTTCGAAATATTTTTCATGATACATTCAATTTGATTTCTTCCTACTCGTAAAGCTTTTCAGAATCCGCTCCGTTTTTTCAATTGATTTCTGGTCTTCAACTTTATTGATTAAAAATTGTACTATTTGTCACTTTGGGTGATAAGCCCTGTTTTTTATCGTGTCCTGTTATATGGATGCAGTCTTGCTCTGTTGTAAACATTTTCTCAAACTTCATCTGATTTGCTGGATATTTCATTACGTAAAGATAATCCTTTACGGAAGACGATTACATACCCCATGTTAAATAATACTCACGATCAATGATTTCTCAGATTTCACAAAACTTCAAAAAACTACAGTTACCAGGGACACAAGTTCAGCTTGCTCAGGATTATCCTCCACCACGCGTTCGCCTGTTAAAAATCGAAAACCGGTATATATTCACAAATTTGTTTTTCCTGTTTAACTGCGACATCAGCACACCGGCAATCACCACTGCCATTCCGGTTATTTTTCTGTAATCAAATTGTTCACCAATAATAAGGAACGAAAAGATGGCAGTAAATACAGGGATAAGGTTGGCGAACAGGTTGGTTTTGCTGATGCCGATTTCGCGGGCCGAAATTGTAAAAAATACGAAAGCAAGTGAAGATGCAAATACCGCAAGCAAAAGCAATGATGATACAAGTTCAAAATTTGGCCTGACTGTAATAAATTTTTGGAAGTCGAATATAAAGAAGAAAGGCAGGAAATAAATGGTACCAATAAGGTTCTGTACTGCAATGATCAGGAAGGCGTCATATTTAACCGCCAGTTTTTTAAGGATCACCGAATAAAGTACCGCTGTAATAACCGCCAGGGCAAGCCAGGCAATACCTTCAGTTG
>JABMQA010000579.1 GCA_013203545.1 Bacteroidota bacterium | reverse complement strand
GAAATCCAAACCGGTGGCGTCCGTTATTCTGGGATGAGGGGGACAGCACCAGGTGTTCATGGGAGAGACCGGTCTCGACCTACAATACGGCATTTTCATACATCGGGCAGATGCGTGATTGGCTACCGGATGAAGTGGGTGGTATCTGCTGGTTCGGTGTGGATGATACCTATTTTACCTGTTATATTCCGGTATATGTTGGAGTAACTTCAATTCCCGAACCCTTTACCATCGGCGACATCAACAAGTACGATCCGGCTTCCATGTGGTGGGCATTTAATTTTGTCTCCAACTTTGCCAACCTGAAATATTCCTATATGATCAAAGATGTTCAAAAGGTGCAATCGCGGCTCGAAGATCAGATGATCAGTGAGCAGGATTCCATTACTAAGCTTACCATCAGCCTTGCTGAGGAGGAACGGTCAGGGATGCTGACAAGTTACAGTCAGCGTTGTGGTGCAATGGTACACCAGGAGTGGCAGGAGTTGGGGAATTTGCTCGTAACCCGATATAACGATGGCTATGTGAAAGATGAAGAAAACCACATCCGGGAGGCTGGTTATCCATCGGAGTGGATGGAGGAGATGAACCGAATCCATCCCGACAAATACCGCATCCCCGACTGGAACAAAGAAAACCGGCAGTAGGAATTGCCTCATTAGGGAAGTGTGGAGTGGGCTAAAGTTCATAGGGTACTTAGAGTTGGAAGAAATCGGGTAATATCAGGCATTTTTATGGACTTGACCAGTCAGTGTTTTTTTACAATCAGGTAGTTAAATGTCCCGTGATTTAGTTAATTTTGCAGCCAATTTTGTAGTGGGCTTGATCGTTATTTTTAACGGGCTGTTAACTTGGAATTTACGAACATAATAAAAGGAAAATAGAAATGTCAGAAAAAGTTGAGAAAAATAAAAAATCGAAATCCATAATTCTTTTGGTATTGTCCATTATACTGCTGATCGCACTGGTAGTTGTTGGCTATCTCTATTTCAACACAAAATCTCAGGTTGAAGTCCTGATGAATGAAAAGGAACAGGTGCGTGTTGAACTGCAAACCGAACTTGACGCACTGATGAAGGATCACGACCAGGTAAAGTCGGATTATGGAAGGCTTTCTGACAGTCTATCAGTTAAGGACAGTATTATATTAGCCGATGCAAAAGAGATCAAGCAACTCCTGAATTATAAATGGGATTATTACCAGATCAAGAAAAAACTCGACAGGCTGCGGGAAGTAGCCCAGGGCTATGTTATACAGCTCGACTCGATGTATGTGGTAAACGAGGATTTGATGGAAGAAAACGAACGCATCCGGCAGAATTACCGCACAGAAAAGAATAAGAACACCGAACTCGTAGAGGAAAAACAAGAGTTGGAACAGATTGTGAACAATGCAACCATTATGAGGGCTTACAATATAAAATCAACCGGCATCAGAAAACGTGGCCCCACCGAACGCGAAACCGATAAAGCCCGTCGTACTGACCGGGTGAGGGTATGTTTTACACTTGGTGAAAATCCATTACTGGAGGCTGGCCGTAAAACGATTTACCTGCGTATTGCCCGACCTGATAACGTCATCCTTACCTACGACGAAACCGATGAATATGCCTTTACTTACAAAGGTGAAAAGCTACAGTTTTCATTAAAACAATCCGTTGACTATAAAGGCGAAGCACAGGATGTATGCCTTTATTGGGATAAGCGCAACTCCGATAATGAAGCCATGGCAGGACGCTATCATGTGATGGTTTATACCGAAAATGAAATGATCGGCGAAAGCTTTTTTGAGCTGAGGTAGTCCTCGTCCTATCCAATTAGGTACTGCAAAAAAACACAACGTTTGTAGACATAAGACACGGAAATCTAAATTCATTAATCGTTAATATCATGGTGTGTCCTGGAACTTACCATAATCAATCTCCTTTAAAAATTCCCCGTTCTCATCCCAGAATTTCCATACACCCGACCGTTGTCCGTTTGTATAGATGCCTTCGTAGTACTTTTCTCCGTTTTCGTGCCAGGTAAAGGTTTTTCCTTCGTTAACGCCATCTTTATAGTAGCCTTCGCTCCATTTTGTTCCATCCTGGTAATAGGATATCCAGCGTCCGTCTTTTTTTCCGTTCTTAAATTCGCCCTCCATTCTAAGTGTCCCAACGGGATAATAAAAGGCCTCTTTAACCATCGTTTTTGTGGTTCCTTTGCCTTTGTAATATCTGACGATTTTAGGGGTGCCATCGGCATAGGCCTCCACGACGATTTTTTCCAGTCCTGCTCCGCAGCCCATAAGTAGTGTGATAAGTGTGATAATAAGGGTGTTCATGGTTAGATGTGTGATTTTTTGCATAAAGAAATATTTTGTGAAATCAACATGTATTGTCTTTGTAGTATTTAATTGTACCCGTGTTCTGTTATCAAATACCTCGTTAGCCACAGATTGCACAGATTTCCTCAGATTAAAAAAAATTTGTTAAAAAGCCTGAAACCTCTTAAATCAATATATTTTATTTCCAATGTACCGGTCAATGTTCAAACAATAGCCGCTGTCCCCTGGTCGATTCATCAAATTTTCCATTGTCATAAACGAGGTTTCCGTTTACAAAAGTATAAAGAACTTTCGAATTGAATGTAGTTCCATCGAAGGGTGACCAGCCACACTTGTAGAAAATGTTATCGCGGTTTACCTCCCAGGGGTTGCCGGGATCGACAATGACCAGGTCGGCAAAATAACCTTTACGAATGTATCCTCGTTGCTGTACACCGAAGCAGGTAGCAGGGGCGTGGCACATTTTTTCTACGATGCGTTCCATGGGTATTTTGCCCTGGCGATAAAACTCCATCATGGCTACCAGTGAATGCTGCACCAGCGGCCCCCCTGATGGCGCTTTGAAATAGGTATTATTTTTTTCTAACAGGGTGTGTGGGGCATGGTCGGTTGCAATCACATCCAACCGGTTATCCAGCAGTGCATCGAAAAGTGCGTTCCTGTCATCTTCGGTTTTGATGGCCGGGTTCCATTTGATAAAAGTGCCCTTTTCATCATAGTCTTTCGCAGAAAACCATAAATGGTGGACGCACACTTCGGAGGTGATTTTTTTGTCCATTAATGGAATGTCGTTTCGGAACAAGGCCATCTCGCGGGCAGTAGTCAGATGCAGCACGTGCAGTCTTGTCCCGTATTTTTCTGCAAGTTCCACGGCCAGTGCGGAGGATTTGTAGCAGGCCTCAGCATTTCGGATGTTCGGGTGCTGATGGATTGGAATATCTTCACCATATTGCTCCCTGAATATCTTTAGGTTATTTTGAATGATAACTTCATCTTCGCAATGTACAGCAACCAATGCAGGGGCATCCCGGAATATCCCTTTGAGTGTATCTGGATTATCCACCAGCATATTGCCAGTGGAGGAGCCCATAAATACCTTGATGCCGCAGACTTTTTCAGGATTGGTTTTTATCACTTCATCCAGGTTGTCGTTGGAGGCGCCCATATAAAATGAATAGTTCGCAAGGGATTTTTCCGCACCGATCCTGTATTTTTCTTCCAGCAGATCCTGTGTTAAGGTATTGGGAATCGTATTTGGCATTTCCATGAATGAGGTGATTCCACCTGCTACAGCAGCCCTGCTTTCGGTGTAGATGTCGGCTTTCTGGGTGAGGCCGGGCTCTCGAAAATGAACCTGGTCGTCAATCACGCCGGGAATGAGAAATTTACCGCCGGCATCGATTACACGGTAGCCTGGATATTCATCAGTGGTGGTCTCCCTGACCAGGGCAATAATATCCTCAATCATTCCATCCTTTACCAGCACCGATCCATCTAAAATAATTCCTTCGTTTACAATGCGGGCGTTTTTTATGTGGTAATTCATGATGAAAATTTTTATCAAAATTAATTGATTCCTGATGAATTAATAAATTCTTTCATAAAAAATATTTTGAATTATAAAATATTCTTGTAGATTTGGGTTTCTGCCTTTAATTAATTTCTAATTAAAATAAAAAAACATTAAACTATGGAAAAACTAATTTCATGTTGCGGACTGAATTGTGCCACCTGTGATGCACGGATCGCAACCGTCAATAATGACGATGCATTAAGAGCTGCCACCGCAGAAACCTGGTCAAAAATGTACGGTGCAAAAGACCTTACAGCCGAATCGATCAACTGTATGGGATGCCGCGAAGAGGGTGTAAAATTTGCACATTGCGAGATGTGTGAGATCAGAAAGTGCGTTCATTCCAAAGGTTATGAAACCTGTGGGGAATGCAGCGAGATGGATGGATGTAAAATTGTAGCATTTGTTCACGATAATGTCCCTGAGGCCATCGATAATCTGAGATCATTAAATTAGTGTCGGTGACTTTATAACGTTTAGTAGTAGAATGATCAATCCGGAATTAATAGCCCCATGTGGGATGAATTGCCACCTTTGCAGTTCATACCTGGCATTTGTCACCGACACACCCAAAGTCAAATACAAACTTACCCATTGCAAGGGTTGCAGGCCCAGGGGAAAAAAGTGCGCATTCCTGGTAAAGAGGTGCGAAAAGTTGATGCATAAAGAGGTGGAATTCTGTTATGAATGTAACGAATTTCCATGCAAAAACCTGAAATCCCTTGATCAGCACTATCGCAAAAGGTACAATATGAGTATGATTGAAAACCTTAAAGAGATCAGGGAAAATGGGATGGTAAGTTTTTTGGAGAACCAGGATTCAAAGTATAAATGTCATTCCTGCAATTTACTGGTATCGGTGCATAGCGGGAAGTGTTTCAACTGCGAGGAGATCAACAGCTGGAAGGATTAGGATAGTGAATGGAAGGATGAAAGAATGGAGTATTGGAGTATTGGAGTATTGGACCCCGATAGACATCAAGTGAAGCGAAAAGCAACCGGCATCGTCCCTTTGGGTGGGGACACATTGTTGGCGGACATGCGGTGGATAGCAAAGGAGGAAAAGTGGAAGAAAGGGAAATAGAAAGGATGGAAAGTTGGAATGTTGAAAGAATGGAGCAAAGGAATAGTGGAGTATTTGAGTAATGGATCCCCGATAGACATCAAGAG
>JABMQA010000007.1 GCA_013203545.1 Bacteroidota bacterium | reverse complement strand
CTCCAAACTCCAAACTAATTCAACAACACCACCATCATGATCATGGTAATACACGACGAAATGAAGGTTGCAAAAATCAGGATGGAGGTAAGTTCTGCATCGCAGCCATATCGCTTGGCGAATACGGCGGTCATGGCAGCGGTTGGCATGGCAGCTTCCAGAACAACGATCTGATGCCACAGGTCAGGAAAGCCTAAATAGATCGATTGGGTGTATGAAAGAACTGGTTGTATGATCAGTTTGATGATAATGGCAATGCCAACAACCCACCAGACTTTTCTGAGGTCTTTAAAATGAAGCATTGCACCAATGGTTAGTGCTACCAGAAAAGTATTTGCGTTTGCAATTAGGTTTAAAGCTTTATAAATCCCTCCGATTAAAATATTATTCTTTGGCAGGTTAATAAATGAAATGGATATACCCAAAACCAGGGAGATGAAGATGGGAGAATAGAAAAATTTAATCATCTCTGCATTTCTCGCTGATTTATTGGTTGTAACAGAGCCGAAATGCATGGCGATGAAAACGCCCATAGTAAAAAGAAGTGTTGCTACCCCAACTTCACTAACAATTGCTGCGTCTGCCAATGCTTCAGTATTGTTGTGAAAAACCTCTTTGATAACGGCATATCCAAGAAATGCCGAGCTGGTGAATGTGGATGCAAGAATCAATGCTCCGCGGCGGGGCCGCGAGAGGTTAAGAAAGGCGCTGATGCCCCAGGCTATAAGAGCACAGGCAACCTGTGAAAGGATCATAACCATGGCCAGCAAGAGTTTTTCGGGATCAAATTTCTGGGTGGATAATGCAGAAAGTATTAAGGCAGGTATTGTGATGTTAACGATAATCCTTGTAAAAATGGAGCCATCTGACTCTTTAATCACACCCCAATCCCTGAGAAACATTCCAAGGAAAATAATGGCTATCAGAACAATTAACGCCTCGACTGCACTGTGTTCAAACATATATCTTTAAATTTATCCTGTAAAGATAGAAAAATCATTACTCTGTCATAAAAATTTCCTTTGCCTACTTTGATGGGCAGTAATGGCTCAGCGGATAGTTGCTCGGGTATTTATTAAATATAATAATCACAAATTACCCATTAAAAAAATCCTTAAGTATATTTTGTGATTGACCCTACAGTTGTGATTTTCTTTACAATTCGGTTGGCACCACTATACTTTTTTAAAACTCCTTCAGAATTTCCTGGCTGCCTTTATGCATTTCGTACCAAAAATCCAGTGCAGCGGCATTCTTGTCATTTTCAAAAAATTTCAGCCATTTGTTTAATTTTTCGCCGTCATTATTGTCCACCATTTTTTTTCGCCGAATAAACTGATACACGAAATCGATATTTCTTTCCGATTCCCAAAACACCGAGGCATTTCTACAACTGATACGGCTTGCTGTAAGCGCAACCTTTTCGAGGTATTTGTCCTTCATACCCCATAATGATTGAACTATTTCAGGGATCATTTCCTCTGCCCACAACCTGTGAAACCTACAAAATCCCATATTGTCGATCACGAATTCCTGTTTCATACGTTCAGCGTTCAGTTGACCCAATTCCCGTGGTTCAAGAAATTCGTTGCCGTAATACATATAATATTTCCCCATGATAGCCATTGGTGAGAGTGCCCCCGGTGTCCAATACTGGTTTGGTACCATCCATCCTTTGCGTGCGTGGGCATTGTAAACAAAGTGGTTGAGTAGGTTTTTGTTTTTTAGTCTGGAAACCCGCCGCCCCCATTTTCTTGCACCTTCCGAAAAATCCATGATCCCTTGTTTGCTGATAATGGCATCGAGGATTTGTACACCGGTTTCGGCATTGTTCATGGAGTCTTCTACCAGCTTAAAATTTTGATTTTTAAATATTGGCATCATGTCGATGCCCAATTCCTTCGGATTCAATAGCCCTTCATCCAAACATTCCATCAGCCATGAAATTACGCCACCGGCTGAGATGGCATCAAATCCAAGCATGTCGGCATGGTGATTGAGTTTTTCGGCAGCGCGCTGATCAAAAATCCCACTCAACGGTCCCATCGTTTGATAGGGTTCGTAATCTTTTTTATATTTATCCCTGAGTTTTTTACAGACTGCGGCACAGGGTTCTCCGCAGTTATGCTGGTTTTTTGTTTTTATGGTCTCCTCGTTGAATTGCTTCAGGTAGTGGTCGATAATGAACTTTTGATGTATTTCCAACCGCTCGGCTTCATCCCAATAAATGCTCTTATAATTAAACGAAAGCATTCGCCCCGCAAGGGTAGCATAGTTCACACCGAAGGTACCACCGGTATCGAAATTCGGATCGAAACGGTATTTGGTGGTTGCTTCAATATCCTTGGCAGCCAGTTTTTTCCGGTATTTTTGTTCAAACCATTCGTTGGCAACTTTGCGGTCGCGGAAATCATCATCAATATAAGTGCCGCCATAAATAATGGCTGCAATTCCATGCTCCTGCAGCATTTTTGATCCAAATCCACCACGGCCGGCCCAGGTATCGATATGCGTATTGCTGCCATTTTTTACCGGTGCCGACGCGATGGCGCCAAAGTCGGTGGATGAAGCAGCAGGACCCACAGCCAGAATTCTTGGATCCAGGTCATACCGCGATCCGAACTTCTCCAATGCAAAGTCCATGAGGTTGTAAACGCCACCACGGTTTTCATTCCATATTTTGTACAGATTCACCGGAATTATCCCCACTTCTATCTCTTCGCCATGTTCGCGGTTAAGGTAAAGGATTGAGGGCGTGTGCGCCTGGTTAATAATAGCAAGCGTATCAATACCGAGGTTGTCGAAAACAAGTGCGGCACCACCCATTGTAGATACATAAAATCCATCCCAGGCAGGGCCAATGCCGGTAAAGATCAATCGGTTGGATCCAGGGAAAATAGATCCCCCCAACAACCCGGTACCAATGTTCAGGCTGTTGTATTTCCTCGCAAGGTGGATGCCCAGATCGACGGGTCCAAAAAAGTCGCCTATTTTGTACCGCCTTATCTTATAAAATGCAGTGGATGCATCAACAAACAAAGTGCGTAGATAGGTTTCCATGTGATCATTTTATTTTATCTGAGATGTGGATTGCTCAATTAATTCAGTGTCCGGGGCATCTTCATATACCAGCCACCACATAAAAAGTTTGTAGCCCAGCGATAGGACAACTGCTCCCAAAAACAAGCCGATGATCCCGTTGGCCATAAAACCACCGATGGCACCAAGAAATATGACCAGTGATGGCACCGGTGCCTTTCGTCCAAGTACAATTGGTTTGATGAGATTATCTACTATCGACACGAAAACCAACCAGATGGCCAGAAGTGTTGCAGTTAATACATCGGCTGTGGAGAACATATAAATAATAATGGGGATGGTAACCGGGCCAAGCCCCACTTGCATTATTGCCAGCATTAGGCTGATCACGGCCCAGAGTCCGGCAAGTGGTACACCGGCAATCACCAGCCCAATTCCCACAAGAATGGCCTGGAAAAAGGCTATTCCCAATATACCCCTGGCAACATTGCGAATGGTAGTTTCAGAATCTTTGATAAATTCTTTTCCCTTCGACCCCATTAGTTTGACACCAATATCTTTGGCAACCTTTCCTCCCGAATCGGAATAGGCTAGAAAACCACCGCAGAGGATCAATGATAAGATGAATTGCAGAATACCTACCCCCGCATCGCTCAGGCCATTGAAGAGCCACATACCGGCAGCTTTGAGCTGCGGTGCAAACTTTGTTAAAAACCCTTCAAGGTTTACAGTAGCACTGTACCAGGTATTATAAACTGTCTTCCCAACAAGTGGCCAGGTTTTGATGTCCTCTTTGGGAGGGGGAATTACAATTTGCCCTTCCTTTAAGTATTCCTTGGCCTGACCGATGTTATTTACGAGCGATTTGGTGAGGAATACACTGGGTACAATGATTACAGCCAGGAAAAGAAGGGTTACGATGGTGGCAGCAAGTTTTTTACGATTACCCAGTTTCTTCATTAAAAATATGTACAGGGGATGCACTGCAACGGCAATGATCAGTGCCCAGGAAAGAATGATTATAAATGGCTTGATGATAATAAAACACCATCCTATCAGAAGTGCAAGGATGGCAATGCGTATGGTAGCTTCGATCGTTTTTTTGGTAAAAGGCCGGTGGTCGGTTTTTTCTTCAATGGTATTCATAAAAATAATTTTAAAATAATTTTAATTGTATCCGGGCATGGTTGGAAATAATTTGGATAATTTTAATGGTCTCTTTTATAAAGCCATTCTGCAAACTCAATGATTTCATTCTTTAAGTTGCGGGGAGCGTTAATCTGCTCTAAAAGATCAAGTGATTTTCCGAAAAAATATTCCATTTCATCAATCGTTTCCTGGCGAATACAATATTTTGCATAAAGCTTTAAAACATCGTCCACTTTCTTTGCACTTTTGCTCTTGTCATGAAACAATTTTACCAGGATCTGCCTGTCACTATTGTCAGCTTTTTCAAGGCATTTTAAATAGAGGTAGGTTTTTTTGTTAGCCCGGATATCCCCACCGATGTTTTTACCGAATTTTTCAGGGTTGCCGAAAGCATCCAGCCAGTCGTCTTTAAGTTGAAAGGCAATGCCTGCATTTACCCCGAAATCGTAGATCAACCTGGTGTTGCTGTTGTTGGCATTTGCTATCAGTGCACCGATTTTAACACTGGCGCCTAATAAAACCGCAGTTTTGAGCCGTATCATTTCCAGGTATTCGGATATCATGACATCATCACGAATTTCAAAATCCATATCGTATTGCTGACCTTCGCAAACCTCGATGGCGGTTTGAGTTAAAGTATCCAGAATTTCAGGCAGGTTTTTACTTTTTACTAAAGACACATACTTATAGGCCAGCGCAAACATTGTGTCACCCGAAAGAATGGCGACGTTTGGATCCCATTTCTGCCAAACTGTTACATGGCCCCTTCTCAACGGAGCCTCATCCATAATATCGTCGTGGAGAAGGGTGAAGTTGTGGAAGATCTCCAATCCCAAAGCAGGATTAATGGCTTCGTTGATATTACCACCAAATAGTTCACAGGCCATGAGCGTTAAAATGGGGCGAAGTCGTTTACCGCCGAGTTTTAGCGTATATGAAATGGGTTGATAAAGACGATCAGGTTTTCTGTCCAGGATAATGCCGGATAGCGCCTTCTCAATTAGATCTCTGTACCTGACTATTTTGTTCATTTAGCTTATTTGATGATTTTCATCAGGTAATCCCCATATCCGCTTTTTAGTAAGGGGTTAGCGATTTTTCCAAGCTGTTCGGCATCAATAAATTTCATGCGGTAAGCTATCTCTTCGATACAACCAATTTTCAATCCCTGGCGGTGCTCAATCACTTCTACAAATTGCGATGCCTGCAACAGCGATTCAAAGGTTCCTGTATCCAGCCAGGCAGTTCCTCTGCTTAAGATGCCAACTTTTAGTTTCTCATTTTCAAGGTAGTGCTTATTTACATCGGTAATTTCATATTCACCCCTGGGACTTGGTTTAATGTTTTTCGCAACTTCCACCACCGAATTGTCATAAAAATACAATCCGGGAACTGCAAAATTTGATTTGGGGTGTTTTGGTTTTTCTTCGATGGAGATGGCTTTTTTGTCCTTGTCGAACTCCACAACACCATATCTTTCAGGGTCAGAAACATGATAGGCAAATACCACACCACCTTCCGGATCATTATTATCCTGAAGTATCGTTTGCAAACCGGTGCCATAAAATATATTATCACCCAGGATTAATGCTACCTTGTTGTTTCCTATAAATTCTTCACCCAAAACAAATGCCTGTGCAAGCCCGTTTGGGTTTTCCTGGACTTTATAGCTGAAATTGCAACCTATCCTGGAGCCGTCACCAAGTAGTTTTTCGAAATGCGGAAGATCATCAGGCGTGGAAATAATCAGCACATCTTTTATCCCGGCCATCATTAAAACCGAAAGTGGATAATAGATCATCGGTTTATCATAGATGGGCATTAATTGCTTGCTGATTGCCAGTGTAATAGGATGGAGGCGGGTACCTGCACCTCCTGCAAGAATAATTCCTTTCATAACTTTACGTTTTAGATTTTTTGTAAAGATGAAGAAAATTCTGAGAAACTGCAACTATTATCAGTAAAAAAAAATTATGCCGATCCCCGTGTGTCGATCTTTTCAATTTCGAGTTCGTCAAGTTCAATGTCGATTTCTTCATCGAAAATTTCAAGTAATGGTTCACTGAAAGTTTTGGTTGTAATGCGCTTGTCGAGGGTCAAAAGCAGTGAAGGAAGCAGGAACAGGTTGGAGAGCAAAGCAACAACCAGTGTAAATGCAATGAGATAACCAAGGGCCTCAGTCCCTCCGAATGTTGAGAGCGTGAAAATGATAAACCCGAAAAATAATACAACCGAAGAATAGACCATGCTGAATCCGGTTTCACGAAGGGCATTTAATACCGAAATCTTTATATTCCACTCGTTCAGTTTCAATTGCAGCCGGTACCGCGACAGGAAATGTATCGCGTTGTCAACCGATATCCCAAGTGCAATGCTGAAAATAAGTATTGTAGATGGTTTGATGGATATGGCAAGAAAACCCATCATTGCGGCAGTCAGGATTTGTGGAAGCAGGTTGGGGGCCATGGATATCATAACCATCCTGGCCGAGGTAAAAAGCAGGGCCATTAATATCGAAATGACGATCAGTGCGAGAATGAGACTTGTAAGCAGGTTTTTGATCAGGTAATTGGTGCCCTCCAGAAATACCACACTTGTTCCGGTAATGGTAACCGTATATTTGTCAGGAGGGAAGATGGAGTCGATTTTTGGTCTTAGATCATCCCTTATCCTTTCAATATCGTTTGTACCAATGTTGGCTAGTTGTACGCTAATCCGGGTAACCTGCAGCGAGGTGTCAACAAACGAATTGATGATGGTTCGCTTTTCGCCCTGCAGCTTAGGAACATACTGCATAATGAAATTTTTCTCCTGGTTGTTGGGCAGGTTGTACCGGTCCTGGTTACCGTTATAAAACGCCTGCTTTGCAAATTTCACGACTTCCGCAACCGACACGGGTTTGGAAAGTTCCGGGTATTTTTGCAGCACTTCCTGCAATTTATCAATCTTTCGGATAGTGGACAAATT
>JABMQA010000578.1 GCA_013203545.1 Bacteroidota bacterium | reverse complement strand
ATTTAATCATTTAGTTATCAACATTTTATTGTTTATTCTAATCTGTTAAAGTAGAATTAGGAAGATTGCCTCTTTTAAATTCAAATTTGTCGGTACTAATATTATCCATTTCAAATACTTTGTTTCCTGAAATACTGAAAATTGATAATTTGTAATTTGAGTGGTTGGGGTTGGGGAATTCAATTGTTGTTTTTGTATCGAAAGGATTCGGCGATAGCTTTATTTGATAAGCAGCTTGGATTTTTTGTTTTTTTACGTTAGTTAAGCCTTCATTAAATAAAAGTACTATTTCCTCTTCGTTCAAGCACCTTTTGTATATCCTGATATCATCCAGATAACCATGAAAAAATTCAGTTGCTCCAGGATGATCTACACCAATAAAAAGACTAAAATTATTAGGATAAAGCTCACCATCATACGATATAAAGCTCAAGCTATCTGCTTCGCTATCAATATAAATTTTCCCGATGTACCCATCCCATGTGAACGTTACAAAATGCCATTCATTAATAGCAATTACAACACTACTCATACATGATGTATCACTAAATCCAGTAAATATTATGCCCCCATCAAAACTGTTATGAACAGTATAATTATTATATTCCATAGATTCACCACCTTTGGTGACCATGCTGGACCAGGGAACATTTGAATCTTTTTTGAGCCAACCAGAAATAGAGATTTCTGAAACTATATCCAAACTCTCATTGTCAGGAACTTCTATGAAACTGGAAATACCATCAAACCAAAATGCAGAGTTTTCATTTCCAAACCTATCTTCCGTGAGTACTGCCCCATTAACTACTCCATTATTCCCATTACCACTTTCATCAATTGCATTCCCGTTGAAAGGATAATATGCTACCAGCACTGAATCTAAATTCACTTGAGCAAAAGTGATATCCGCAAATGCTAAAATAATAGCCATGATTAATAGTAAGTTTTTCATAATAATTAGTTTTTTAAAATTAATGATTATTTATTTCACCACCATCTTCCCCCTATAAACCTTTTCCCCTTTTAGTTCAATCAAATAAACCCCTTCCGGTAGGTTACCCCTTTCAAATTCAATTTTATCCGTTTTAATATTATCCATTTCAAATACTTTGTTCCCTGAAATACTGAAAACTGATAATTTGTAATTTGAGTGAGAAGGATTGGAGAATTTGATTGTTGTTTGAGAAGAAAAAGGGTTAGGGAATACTAAAAGTTTTATTTTATCACTAGTTATCCTAGAAAATCCTAGTCCTCCATTTGTGGTTTTGATAATAGTTCCACCGTTTCCAACGGCATATCCAGTACTTTCATCAATGAAATAGACAGAATTTAATCGACTAGAAGTTCCACTCTCCTGATACACCCAATTGTCTCCTCCGTCCATGGTCTTATAAATTATTCCATGCTCACCAACAGCATAACCTATGCTTGTGTCAATAAAATATACATTGTCAATAAACTTTGATATACCTGACAATTGAGTTGTCCAATTAATGCCCCCATCGATAGTTTTCATAATTATATCATTTCCTGCTACATATCCAGTATTGAAATTTGTAAAAAAGACAGACGTGAGAGCATTTGAAGTACCAGACAAAAGTTCAGTCCAATTTGTTCCTCCATTTGTGGTTTTAAGAATGGTACCTGCTTGTCCGACTGTATACCCCACGGTGTTATCAATAAAGAAGTTTGAAAATAAAGAATATGTAGTAGGTGAAGTTTGACTGAACCAATTTTCTCCTCCATCTGTTGTTTTCAAAATAGTACCATCTTCCCCTACAGTATAACCTAAATTCGAATCAAGAAAATAGGCTGAAATTAATTGCTTTGAAATACCTGAAGTCTGCTCTGTCCAATTAACTCCTCCGTCAATTGTTTTCAATATAGTACCCCCTGAACCAACTACATAACATGTATTAATATCTATTGAAAATATAGAATTTAACCAACTTGAAGTCCCACTTTCCTGACTTATCCAGTTCACTCCTCCATTTGTTGTTTTAAGGATGGTCCCATATTGTCCTGCTATATAGCAAGTATTTGAATTGATAAAATGGCAGGAATTCAAATACAAACCAAAGGCAATATTATATGATTGTTTTATCCAATTTTCGCCTGCATCAATTATTTTAATAATTTTCCCATAAGCCCCAACGGTATATCCAGTGTTTGAATCAATAAAATATATTGAACTTAATGAGCCGGGGTCCCATGTTTGGGAGTTCCAAGTAATTCCACCGTTTGTTGTGATTAGTAATGAACTAAATATACCAACAGCAAAACCAGTATTGGAATCAGAAAAATAAACTGATTCAATCTCTTCAGTTATACCAGATTCTTGGTTCATCCAATTATCTCCTCCATCAATAGTTTTGAGAATAGTTCCATCATCTCCACCTATAAAACCGGTAATTGAATCGGTAAAAACGATGGAGTTCAAATGAGATGAAACACCTGAAATTTTAGTTATCCAATTAACTCCACCGTCTATTGTTTTAAGTATGATACCCTCGTAACCTACAATGAAACCTGTATTTTCGCTGGTAAAATATATGCATCTTAGAAAACTTGAAATCCCTGATGCTTGACTTATCCAATTTGTTCCTCCATCTGTAGTTTTGATTATTCTCCCATAATATCCAGCAGCATATCCTGTATTAATATCTGTAAAAAACACTGTCGATAGAGTATTTGAAATCCCAGATGATAGCGTTGTCCAATTATTCCCTCCATTAGTAGTTTTGATTATGGTTCCACCTGAACCAACTGCGAAGCTTGTATTGATATCTGTAAAATATATGGAATACAATTCTCTTGAAGTTCCAGATGTTTGAGTTGTCCAATTATTTCCTCCATTAGTAGTTTTGAGAATAGTTCCTTTCATACCTACTGCATAACCTGTGTTTTCATTTGTAAAATAAATGGAATATAACCAATTTCCTGTAGGTAATGGATTTAGCCATTTCCATTCCTGTGAACTTCCAAGACTTATATAAAATAATGCAATAAAAAAAATAATATACTTTTTCATGATAATTGTTTTTGAAAATTTATATTAAATAAACTATTAACGCTTTTAAATTTTATTTCACCACTATCTTTCCCCTGAAAACCTTTTCACCTTTGAGTTCTAACAGATAAACCCCTTCCGGTAGATTGCCTCTTTCAAATTCAATTTTGTCCGATTGAATATTATCCATTTCAAATACTTTGATTCCAGAGATACTGAAAATGGAGAGGGTGTAGCTTGAGTGGGTTGGGTTGGGGAATTCAATGTTTGTTTTGTTGGAGAATGGATTAGGGTAAATATTTGAAAACATTCCATATCTATTATAAACTTCTTTAAATCCCAAATGATTATTACTGCTCATAGCAATGAAGCCATGCTTGATATCGGATAGTTTGACTTCATCATCAAACCTAATATAATCGCAAAAGTGTCCTCCTATGTAAAGGTTTGTATCACATACAGAAACACTACTAATCCAATTATTTCCGGTAATACTCTCTAAAATTTTTACCCAATCAAGATCTCCATTTGCAAGATACTTTGCGACAAACAAATCACTAAGGCCTGAGTTTATTAGTTCAAAATCATCACCAAAATGCAAGGTGTCCCTGGCATGTGCACCTAAATAAACATTACCTTGTGAATCGTAATCGAATTGGTTATAATCAAAACCGGAAATATGCTCTTGAATGGAGTTTACCCAAATTGTATTGCCATTATTGTCAAACTTAGCGATGAAATAACTGTTATTGCAGTACGGGCTTCTTAGCATATAATCGTCAAAATAGGTTGAGTCACCGTGCCAACCTTTAATATATGTATATCCTTGTAAATCTGATAATATTCCTGTAGGCCAACAATTATAGTCACCCCATCCCCCATCTGCTGTACTTGCCGCTTTTGAGGTAGCCCAATCCGCTGTTCCATTTGGAAATAACTTAGCAACAACAATATTGCCTTCTCCTTCATTCATCATCAATGAAATATTGCCTATTTCAACATTAACTGAATAAAATTCACCTGTAAAATAGATATTATCATTATCATCTACAGATATTAGTCCTAAGTATTCCTGGTCTGTACCGCCTGCCTTTATCGCCCAATTTAAATTCATGGAAGAATTGTATTTTGCAATATAAGCGTCATCCATACCCGAACCGACTAATAATTCCCCACTTATCAATGCCTCGTCACTAAATGTGCCACTTAATAAAATATTTCCGGAATGATCTGCTGCCAGACAAAGAATATTTGAAAATTCTATGTCTTCCTGAATTACAGATATATAGTTTCCTTCAATACCAAATTTAATGATAAAGATACTTCCGTTTTCAGCTGGAACCAATTCATGACCATCGGGAATGTTAAATGCTTCCTGAAATACACCTGCGATGTAAATGTTTTCATTTGCAGGATCAATGGTGATATAATTGCCAAGATGATAGCCAGCAAACAAGTCTGTAAAAGTTTTCATCCAGATCAGTTCACCGCTTGGTTTTTGTTTACATAAGAATGTCCCCTTTTGAATAGTTACCCCGAAATAATCCATTTCAGAAGAAGCATAACCATAAGTATAGAAATTTCCTGCATGGTCAGTATCCATACCGATTACAAATCCGTAGGCTGAATCGGCTGCTGATCCCCCGAATTGCTCAGCCCAATCCCAAGAAGGGGCATTTCCGAAATCCATTGAACCGTTATAATCATTAAATGTTTTAAAATCTTTAGAACTGCCATAAAGGCCTGGTTTAGATAATGATAGATGATCGGACAACTTTTGTTTTTGGAGTCTGGAACCCTTTTCTAAACTAGATGGGTGCTGTGATTGCAGGTTACTGGCAAGCATTAATATCAAACAGCCGATTGTGAAAGTAATTTTCTTTTTCATTGTTTTTAAATTTATAGCATGATGTTTATTATTTTATCGCCATCTTCCCCCAAAAAACTTTTTCGCCTTTGAGTTCAGCCAGGTAAATCCCTTTTGGCAAGTTGCCTCTTTCAAATTCTATTATATCGGATTTGATATTAGCCCTTTCAAATACTTTGTTTCCTGAAATACTGAAAACTGACAAAGTGTAATTTGAGTGATTGGGATTGGGGAATTCAATGGTTGCTTTGCTGAAGAAAGGATTGGGGTAAACGTTTATTTCGAATTTATTGGAAATTAATTCTGTGTTTTCAAAATATCCCACTCCGCCTTGATCAAAGTAATTTGCCCCCATATCCGGCATGGTACCATCAGGATCATAAACAACTTCTCCCAAAATTATATTTGTCCCAGCATCAATACATTTAGAAGTTTCCATAAGACTAAAGTTAGAATATGTTGCATCAACAAATTGCGGATCATTATATATATTAAAATTAACATCACAAGAGTCTTCATTATAGTTTTGATAAATTCCATTATATCCGAAACCAAGGGGAATACCAATGTTGTAAAAATTTCCTTGTCCATTATCCCAAAAACAACTATAAATCATATCTTCTGCGTTTATGTCTGCATTAATCTCATTCATTACACCATAATTTGCGCAACCAATTATCGATGTATTTGTAATTGTCGCAAAGGTTGTATTATTGGCAGCCCTTATACCATATGAATTATTGTACAAAGTACAGTTACTGATATTAGCCTTTGCAGATCCCGTATAACGTGATATCAATATTCCATCTTCGATATTGTCGTTTATCAAACAATGATCTAACCTTACAATTGAACCGTAAGCTGTACTGCCGTTATAGATGTGTACTCCGACATAATTACCGGAAATCTTACAATTGAATATGTAGGGTGAACATGTATTTGTATGTATGCCAATGTTTGCATTCCTTATTATGCAATATTTCAATGTATCATCACTGCCAGATACACTTAAATATATTTTATCCCACAACCCTGGTTCATTTCCCTGATAAGGCTCAAAAATAATAGGACTTTCATCTGTTCCATCGGCTAAAAACCTGGCACCTCCTCCAACTTGAATCATCCATCCCCCCGCCTGGAATTGAACCAATACTCCGGCTTCAATGATTAGTGAGTCAACAATATTAATGTCTCCTACAACAATATAGGGATTTCCATCCGGTTCCCACACACCGGTAATGTTCCCGGAAACTACAGTTTGTGCTGATAGCCCGCAGGAAACTGCTAAAATGCCGATAAATAAAAATAATTTTTTCATGATAAATCCTCCTATTTGTTTTAGATTTTTTGAGCTTGCCAATATAGTTATAATATTTTTCAAATCAATTCCCCAATTGGGGTATTTGTAAAATGGTTTGCAGGTTATACATTAAAAAGCCTGTATGGTTGCCGCTTAAGGCCATGTTGAAAAAATAAGTAATTCAAAGAACTTAATTACATCCTTCTTGCCATCACTATTATATCGTTACCTTTGTTCGAAAGTAAACATTGAGCCATGAAAAACTTCAGGATTATTTTTTTATTTAAAGCAATAACAGGCATTACGGCAATGTTTGCACAAGAATCTGTTTATGAAAAAGAATGCAGGATAATTGATGGATACATAAATTCAGGTGATTTTGTTGGTGGAATAGATTACCTGAAACAAAAAATTGCAATCTATGATTCTTCTGAATCATTTCTTGATTCAAATTACAGTTTTTACCAGCAGGAGTTAGGCAAGTTGTATTACTATATCGGTGAATTCAACCTGGCCGAAAAAGCAATTATTGAATCAATCAATTTCGACAAAGATCTTTTAGGCGAAAGAAGTGATGATTACATATCCGGACTGTCTGTTTTATCGGAGTTGTACAGGGAAATGGGATTGTATGAAAAATCTTTATCCATTAGCAAACAACTTTCTTTGCTTTACAGCCAAATTGAAATAACGGACAGTACCGGTTATGCATATTTTTTAAATAATGCCGGTGCATTGTATTTATCGATCGGGAATTTATCAAATGCAGAGATTTATTTTGACTCGGCTAAAATTATATGTAACAATCTTTTTAGTGAAAACCATCCTGATGTCGCACCTCTGTTAAACAATCTCGGGCACTTTTATAAAGAAAAGGGACAATACGCCAAAGCAGAAAAATCATATTTGAAAATGATGGAAATTGATAAACGCCATTTTGGAGATCATCATGTTATCATTGCTCAGGATTTAAGTAATTTGGGGGTCTTGAATTCAACAATTGGAAATTTCGCCCTCGCAGAAAAGCAATTAAATCTAGCAAAAAATATTTATGAAGATAATAATGATAAAAGGCTTGGGTATGTTTATACTTTAAGTAACCTGGTAGTTATACATTTGCTAAGAAATGAATTATCAGAAGCAGAATTACTATGTAATAATGCGCTAAAGATAACTGATACTTTGGTCGTTAAAAGCCATGATATTAATACTTCATTATTAAGCCGTTTATCAAATATTTACTATTCAAGAAAAGATTATGAACATGCGATAGCCATCTTGTCCGAATCAACAGAAATATTAAGAAGTACGAATCCTTATCATATTGATTTGGTGAACCAGCTTTACAATATGGGCCGTTCCTATGATGATTTAAAAGAAAATGGGGTATGTAATCATTACCCGTGATTTTGATTTATAATTTCTTTGTATGAGACAGGTTCAGTTATCACAGCCTGTTCAATTAATCGCAAGAATAAAAGCCCTCTGCTTGTTGAT
>JABMQA010000577.1 GCA_013203545.1 Bacteroidota bacterium | reverse complement strand
GTTTTTATCCGTGGAATAACAACCTCGGCTTCAGGATCACCCATGCGACAGTTGTACTCGATAACGAACGGATCACCTTTAATATTTATCAGGCCAAAGAAGATAAATCCCTGGTAAAGTAAATTTTCTTTTTGTAAACCCCGGATGGTTGGTTTAATAACACGATCTTCCACTTTATCCATAAAAACTTTATCGGCAAACGGAACAGGTGAAATGGATCCCATGCCCCCGGTATTCAAACCGGTATCGCCTTCACCAATCCTTTTATAATCCTTGGCCTCAGGAAGAAGCAGATAGTTTTTCCCGTCTGTTAGAACAAAAACCGATACCTCAATCCCATCCAAAAACGCCTCGATCACCACCTTGCTGCTTGCTGTGCCAAATTTTTGAAGATCCAGCATGTCATGCAGACTTTTGGCCGCATCTTCAATCTTCCCGGAAATAACAACCCCTTTGCCGGCGGCAAGTCCATCGGCTTTCAAAACGTAGGGAGGTGATAATGACTCAAGAAATTTGATGCCCTTGGCCGTTTCACCGGCAGAAAAGGTTTGGTAGGCGGCGGTTGGAATGTTGTATTTTTTCATAAATGCCTTTGCGAAATCCTTGCTGCCTTCAAGCCGGGCTGCCCGTTTTTCAGGCCCAATTACCGAAAGGGCTTTAAATACTTCCAGGCCATCGAAATAATCCCTGATTCCGTCAACCAGTGGAACCTCCGGACCCACCACGATCATGTCAACCTGGTTTGTACGGACAAAGTCAGCAATGCTTCCAAAATCGTCGGGATTCAGGTTAACATTTACACCGGCCTGCCCGGTACCGGCATTACCGGGGGCAATGAAAAGTTGTGTTAATAAACGGGATTGGGAGATTTTCCATGCAAGGGCATGCTCTCTTCCACCAGATCCTAAGATGAGTACATTCATGCGTTTTTATTTGCAAATTAACAAAAATAGTAGCTTAACAAATTGTATTTTTGCAAACCTTTTCCAAATCAACTACCCGGATGTATTTTAGAGCACTTACCATATTGATTTTTTTTATTGCCTTCCGGACCTGGGGATCGGAACCCTCCACCATTTCCATCGTTGAGGATGCGGCATATCCATTCAGTTATGATCTGAATGAAAATGGATCAATTGGCAATTCATTCATCATGGAAATTGCACGGATCAACTATCTGAATTTGTACAGAACCAATTATTCGCTTCAGTTTAAGCATGAAGTAACAATTTCCGAATCAGATGGCACCCTATGGATTGAATCCAATATTGTTTCGGGGGAAATGAGTGGCGATATCTTTTATCAGACCTTTAACCTTACGGATGTCTTAATACCTGCATCCTATGATTTTAAACTGGAAATCTATACGGGTAATGGTGCCATTGTGGATGTGCTGGATTTTACAGGAAACAGTACCGAAGCCAAAATGGAATCGAAACACAAATATTCTTCAGAATTCCAACTGACCGATATAACCCTCAAACTGGTGGATTTTCACTTTAATTATCTCCATTCTGATATGCTCAAATTGCAGGAGCGGATTGGGAAAATCAACCAGTTTCTCGCATTTACTGATGTTACTGATTATTTGTTGCAAAACAGAACAAAAGTCACACTGAGGGATACCAGCCGGATGTTATCTGCTTTCATTGATATGTATCACACAGGCAGGTTTCTCAATATGCTCAAACATCAGGATTCGATATTGGATGTTCGTATTCCTGAAACCCTTATGAATGCTTTCGAAACCAATTCAAACAGGCTCATTTCCGGATATAAAAGGGATGCTTTAATTTTCAAGCAATTGATTGGATCATATGCATACAATGCAACGAATGGGGATATCTACCTTGCGGCAAAGGATATGATCAGACTGCAAACCGGTTATATCACCGCACTTGAAAATACCAATTACCTTTTTGAGCCGGTATATCTTGAAATGGCACGGGTTTTTAGTGATAGCCAGGTCTGGGTTGATTTTACCGATCAGCTTAAGACGAATTTTACCGCTTTCGATTGGGCTTACCTCCCACTGCAGCAAGCCTTTTATGAAGCGTATTTTGAAGGGGCAAAGCAGTACATGGATGGGGAGCGATACAACGAGGCCATTATTTTGCTTGAAAGCGCTGAGACGATTTGCCATTTTGGCAACACTATCGATTGTTCCCTGGAAGCCTTTCATGAGCAATCCAAAGCCAGATACGGAATCTATGAATCCTATCATCGTATTGCAAAATCGGCCATGCAAGGCAACAACCTCAGCCTGGCACTGCTTTATTTGAATAAAGCCAGCGAATTTCAGCATGCAAACGCTGCATTTATCATTTCCGATGACATGACCCTTGAGTTGATTGAGGAGCTGGCATGGAAGTTCATTGAGTCGGGACGGGAACATAATAAACAAGCCAGGTTTGAAATGGCCATCAGCGACTTTATGGTAGCAAGGGAATTGTACAACGCGATCAATTTATCAGATTACATCGCGGATATTAATCATGAATTGTGTGAGGCTCAAATCGGTGTTCTGAAAAATTTGATGGATAGAATCGATTCAGTAATAGTAAGTGGCGTTGTAAGCTGTCAACATTTTATCCGGGCTGAAATTGCTGTAATCCGGGATAAATTTTCCATATTTCAAAGTTTTGATCAGGCAGATTGCGAAGGTGAAATTGGAAATTTGATAAAATCGGCTGAATTTATCATGGCGAAAATTGAATTTACACAGCAGGTTCATCAGTCGATTGGTCTGGCCAATCAACAACAGTATATTGATGCAAGAAATCATTTCGAAAGTGCGAAGGTTAAATTTGCCGGATCACCCGTGGTTGATGGTTTAAATAACGAGGCACATTCGATTATAAGTCATTACGAAGAATTTTTCGATTATCTGGTCATGTTATCCAACGCTGAAAATCAATACCTGGATGAAAATCGAATCGGTTGTTTGGAAATATTCAACAGCATCGAAACCTTTTACAACGACCATGAAATAGTTAGGTTTGGCATTGCGGATCAATCCCTGGAAATGTTCCTTCAGCGAAAAACACATTAGGCCCTTCATGTTTGACATCTCAAAAGTCCTTAGCCCTATTGGATCGGATGCCACATCATTTTATATCGTCAAGTGATTTCTTTCATCGAATTAAAATTCGTTTAATTTGTGCAATTCGATGATAATTTATTTCCTTGATTATAGAATGGTGTTGTCTGTTTTGCCTGAAGGGTTGTTCTTAAGAAGTGGTTATTTTTAGTCTTGTGCTGAAAAAATGCAGAGACTTTGGAAATATTTTGTCATTTTTGCAATCTACAGGTAAATTAATATTAAGATAATGGAAAAAATGAGACTACTTCTTATCAGCAACTCGACCAATTTTGGCGAAGCCTATCTTGGCTGGCCCAAAAACTACATCACCGAATTTATGAACCCGACCGGGGTAAAAGACATACTGTTTATTCCCTATGCCGGTGTTGGCCTTTCGAAAGTAAGCGTCGAAAAATCCTATGATGTGTATGAAAAGCGGGTTCAGGGGGTTTTCAAGGAGTTGGGATACAATATATATTCCATCCACCGTGAAAAGGATCCGGTTGAAGCAGTGAACAATGCCGGGGCTATTGCAGTCGGCGGTGGAAACACCTTCCATCTTGTGCACATGATGCACAAACTGAATATCATGGAACCTATCAGGCAGAAGACAATCGATGGGATGCATTACATGGGCTGGAGTGCCGGTTCCAATGTGGCATGCCCTACCCTGAAAACCACCAACGATATGCCCATTATTGAGCCGTCAAGCTTTAACTGTCTCAATTTAATTCCATTCCAGATCAATCCGCATTATCTGGATGCAAACCCATCAGGACACGGAGGCGAAACACGAGAGCAACGGATTGAGGAGTTCCTCACCGTTAACCGTGATACCACTGTTGTTGGTTTACGGGAAGCTTCCTTACTCTGGGTTGAGGGAGGGTCTATTGCGTTAAAAGGCAGCAAACCCATGCGGTTGTTTCGTTTCGACGATGAACCAAAAGAATTTGAACCCGGCTCCGACATCGGATTTTTACTGAAATAACCAGCCGTGAATAAGTGGGATATTCGTTTTGGCGGAGCGGACTTTTTTTATGGAAAAGAGCCCAATGTATCCTTTGCCAGGGAACAGATCAGAAACAGCTCTGGAGGCCCTCCCGACGTAAATTTGCTCTATGATTTACAGCTATTAAAAGATGACTTTTGCGAGCTGAAAATCGAAAAGATTTGCCAGGAAATGGTCAACCTCAACGAAGGCCATCATCATGGTGTTGCTGATGTAATCCGAATGACAGGTAGGATGGGGTAGAGGTATACTACTAATGACAACTTTTTGTAAGACACTTAAAAACAAACCAAAAAACAGACCTCTCAGTCTCCCGCTTGCAGCGGGATCCTTCGAGGAGACAGGACTTATGGGTGAAAGTAGGGAGAAAAATAGCTGGCGCGGAGCGCCAGCTATTTTTCTCCCTATTGCCGATTACGCAGGTTTGTCATTTTCCCAAAGGGATGCCTATGGCACGACTGGAAAAATTTGAGTGAAGCGAGAATTTTGGAAGGAGAAATCTATCCTTATCATTACACTTTGAAATCCCTTTTCTGGGGGTTGCTACTTAAAATGACCGATGCACAAAAGAAATGTAACAAGCCCATTCCCCTTAGCACTGAATTTTGATACCACCCCCTGTCCGTTTCCGAACGCCATCTTGTCAGGATATGAACGGAAAATTGTTGCTGATCAGGTTTATCAGGGTATAATATATTAATCTCCAATCTATTCCAATATTTGGTACGATAATCGAACGACCGATCCCCTGTTTTCAAAAGCTATCTACAAT
>JABMQA010000576.1 GCA_013203545.1 Bacteroidota bacterium | reverse complement strand
CTGAAAAACCGGGGACTCTTAAACGGTGCTTTTTTCCCGGGAGTTAAAGAGGCTACTGCATGGCTTTTGGGCGAGGGGAAGGAATAAAAATGTCAGTTTTAAATTATGTTCAGAATTTAAGCTAATCCTTGATATATTGTTTTTGAACAGGTTATTACTGCTGAAAACCTTACAGCCGATGAGATTTTTATTCGTGTTAAGGATTGGTATGGTCAGGCCCTTAGAGATCAAAGAAGTGTTATTACCTATGATAACCGCGAAACAGGCAAGATAAACGGAATATTTCAAAAAAAATTTACCCGAATGAAGTCGTTTGGAAGTTATATCTACACGCCTTTCAGATCCTCCGTTAACATCGACATTAAGGATAATAGATTTAAACTCACTTGTTTCGATTTTGAAGATCTCAAGGGATCTCCAATGAATCAGTACCTTTATAAAAAAAACGGGGAATTCAGGAAGTCATATTATCCTCTGTACAATGATTTAATGGATACTATAACAGGTCTTTACGAAAGCATCTTAAATTACGTGAATAATTATGAAGTTGATGACACATGGTAGGCGATTTATTTATACAAATCCCCATTAAGGTATCTTAAACCGGAATTACATCATCAATCAGGTCCCTGCGCAGTATGGCTGGCGAAAAGGAAAGCCCAATACCTTCCAGCCTGTGTTTACCTCCGGTGTCGCCACCCGATATATTTCTGACATAATACGGTTCCACCGCAATGGTTCTCAGGGTTGGTATTTTTTCCTTCAGAATTTCGGAATTACCCGAAATACAACCACCACCGCCAACGGCCATCACAAATTCATCGATTTCCGTTCCGAGGTCCCTGAAAATTTCATACGCCATTTCATGATACCCAGTTTTGTTGTCGGGATTGTTCACCTGATCAGGCCAGAAAGTATCGGGTTCAGCAGCGAGTTCCCTGGCCCTGGCTATCATTTTATTAATGACCTCTGCCGTAAGAATACCGTTTTCGGCATGGATAATTTCCACGGTAGCTCCAAAGGCCCGCATGGTTTGAAGTTTTTCTGCGGCAAAACCATCTGAAGAAACAAAATGGGCTTTGTATCCACGGGTGGCGCATACCATTGCCAGGGAACTGCCTGTGCTCCCACCTGTATATTCCACAACTTTCCCACCGGGTTTAAGTTCCCCTCTCTTTTCAGCACCGTTGATCATCGAAAGCGCCATTCGGTCTTTCATGCTTCCCGTTGGATTCGCACCTTCAAATTTTACGTAAATATCAGCGCAGTTTTTATCCACGAGCTTGCTCAATTTTACCAGGGGTGTATTGCCAATTAAATTCATAATAATGTTCTGTTTTTTGAAATATTAATTTTGGGCCAAAGACCGGGTTCTTATTACCTATTAACTTTCCTGCATTTGGAAGATCGTCGGTACCGCTGTCGTTGAGTCTTATTTCATAAGCAATAAATATTTCTTTAATATAATATGACTATTAATATGCTTTTTTATTCCATCCATAAACCAGTGTGTAAGCGCAATTGCAAAAGCACTATAGATAAAATTTATCTGAAAAGAGAGCACCCACGATATAATAAATGTTATAAGAATATGCCATTTCAAAAATTTACTTTTAAAACCCAAATTGTTTTTATCTTCTGCTTTTTTATCAGGTTGAAAAGTGTAGTCTGTTAAAAAATGAGCTATGAATTGCAGCGCTAATAATTGGAGGAGGCTCATATTAATGGTTTTTTATAACTTCACTGAAATATTTTACTGTCTTTTCTATCGCATTCCATCCAATGCTTGTTGAATGTTGATTTACTACAGATTGTGCAATTTTCAACTTTGAAGCTATAGCTTCCTCATTATTATTCATCAACTTCAAATAAAGTACTTTGCATTGCTTTGATGTAGCTTTACTGAGCAACACATCCAATAATGCTATTAATGGTTCAAATTCCTTATTAAGTGTTGCATCATTTGAAACAAAGAACAAAGTGTTCTTTATTACAATCCGTTCCTTGCTATATGTAGAAAACTCATTTATTGTTCTTCCCGACAGATAAATAGCCTCTCCGTCAATAATACCTTCTTTAGGATTATAACGACTAAGTTGACCATAACCGATTGCAAGACGAATTCCATATGTTTTAAATAACTTAACCCTGTTATTAATTTTGTACCCAGGAGTATCTTCTACCGGAATAGACTTGACGAAACTTTTAATAGCAAGGGCAACATGCAATGCATCTTGTGGTTTTGGCACTACACATTCAAGATAATCACCTCTAAAAATTCGAGCATAAGTATTGAATCTTTTTCTTAACTCTTCTAATAGCTCTTTAAGTGCATCTTCTATTAATTCCCTGCCAGCATCACTCAAACTTGTAGATGCAACGATATCTCCAGAAATAACAGCTTTGATCATTGTAGTATTATTTCTTGCAAATGTACTATTATTATCGGCTCCTAAACCAATAAAATGTATTTATAGGCTTAAAAGCATATAAAGCATAATTACAGCCTCTATTACCTATAGTATTTTTAAACTGAATTGCACCAAAGTGTAATGGGTACAATTAATTCATAAACATCTTGTATTGAGTTTTAAAATTGATAATTAATTGAATGGAAGTTATTCATTGTCAATATTAAAAACATATACTGATGTAATAATGATGTGGTTAGTATTTCAGATGATGTATTTTAGAAGGGGATCAGTTTTTGGTCATATCTTTTAATTTGATGATATTTGTTTCCTGAATAGTACACTGTAACTAAATTTTAATTGGGGATATCTGGAATGAAGCAATTTAGACAAATATTGGCAATACTGTTTGTGGCTTTATCCGCAAATCATGCTCAGGGTCAGATTGGAAATGTAATCTGGGAAGAGCAATTTAACAACCTGGATAACTGGACTGCAAGTATTGGAAACGGATACTGGGGATGGGGAAATGGTGAACTGGAATTCTACAAGGAAGAAAATGTGGTAATTGATGAAATTCCAGGTGAACCAGGAAATAATGCCCTGCACATTACAGCAAAGGAAGAGACGGGTCCCGATATCGTTGACCAGTGGGGAAACCCTTTAAATTATACTTCAGGAAAGGTAAATACCAAAGCAAAAATCTCAATTAAGTATGGCATGATAGAATCCAGGGTAAGGGTGCCCAACCTTGATCTGGGGGGCTGGCCAGCCGTATGGTTATTGGGCACTGCAAACTACACATGGCCCCGCTGCGGTGAAATGGATATGATGGAAATGGGGCACACCCAGGCTTTCAGGGACCTGCACGATGAACACAACGGCGGTAACGGTCTCAACAACTCCACAGTTAACCAGGTGGTGGGATCCAATGCCATTTTCTTTTCGGAAGATGCAATTACACCGGAGAATCCATCCGGTGCGGCCAGTATCTCATGGGATCGGGATGATGATTTTTGCAGACCCTATTACAATTATAACTCACCACTCAACGACAGGTTTTTAACTTATCGCATGTACTGGGACGAAGATAATATCCGCTTCACCGTTACTGATAATGGTATTGAGTATGATCTTTACACCGATCCCTTCCCCATCGACAGTGTTTCGGATGAATTTCAAAAACCCTTTTATCTTATAACAAACCTGGCCATAGGTGGAGCGTTTACTGATGCCTATAACCTTGGCGATCCCGGCAGCGGAGCCCCGGTTTCCATGCCTTTTCCCGCAGAAATGTACCTTGACTATATTAAAGTTTATGAATGGAACGGGCAGGGTGAAGTTCACGTGGGGCCACCCCATGCTGAAAGCGGAACCTTTGGCATATTTACCGACAATACACCTACAAATGGTGGCCTGGAAGCCGGGGTGAGTTCTGAAATATATGCCTGGGAAGGCACCCTGACAGGCGGTACAATCCCGCCTTACGAAGGCGATAACGTGATAACCTGGGCCACAACAGGGTTGGGATGGTTCGGTGGAGGAATCATGTCGGTTCAGCCGGTAAACCTCTTCAATTATGGAGAAGGATTTTTAAAATTCATGATTAAAATTCCGGCAAATGTGAGCTTCAAAATAGGGATCATTGATGCATGGGGAAATCAGAACTATGTGGATTTCCCAGCCAATCAAACAACATATGGCCTTGTGAGAAATGGCAACTGGGCACAGGCATCCATACCGGTATCTGATATCAGGGGAGAACTGATCGACCTGCGTATGCTGAGTTATGAATTTGTGATACTTGAAGTAAACGGCGCTTCATGCGAATTTGCCCTCGATGATATCTATTGGGAAGGGGGCATTGTTGGCGTTGGTACGGATGTAGATAATCCTGCAGCCGGGTTCAGCCTTCAAAATAATTACCCCAATCCAATCCATAACAAAACCACCATTGGCTATTCCCTTCCACAAACTGCTCATGTGGAACTGGCGGTTTATGACCTGACCGGTCGGATTGTAAAAACCCTTGTAAATACTATGCAGCCCGCCGGTACCTACAATGTGGACTGGGCCGTTGACACCGAACAAGCAGGTGTTTATTTCTACAGGATCAAGGCCGGAGGGTTCACGGCGGTAAAGAAGTGTAGTTTGGTGAGGTAAAAAAATTCATGACTTCAATTGTTTTCTACAACCGAAGTCACCAAAGGTATCAGCATCTACGACCATGATGTGTTCGTAATCCGCCACATCAACAGGCTTACCGATTTTATTCGTGAGACTCAAATTTCATAAGTGCAATGCAATGTCATGAAGCACTCCTTTGGCGAAATTTGTAAGTCGAACGAATCCCGCAAGCGCAGCGTTAGCGGGATGAAGGGATTTTACGTACCTGGCAACCGAAAATCCTGAAAAATTCCGGGATTTTATGTTCGACCTCAAGATGCTCTGCCATGGATTTGCCGCATACAAAACGGGCATATATGGCCCGAGTGTTAAACCCAAAAATTGTATGCAATATGAAAACACAAAACAAAAAGCGATACTACCGCAATACAATCCCATTGCGCGATATCGATCCCGGCGCGCTGTGGAAGCGCAAGGGCAATGTGATGATCCTGGAGGAT
>JABMQA010000575.1 GCA_013203545.1 Bacteroidota bacterium | reverse complement strand
GAAAAATGATGTACATTTATGAAATTATAGTAGCTTGCAACACTGTGATTAACTGTAAACATGTCTATTAGATTGCGGGAGATGATCGGATACCCCATAAAATGTAATTGGTTTGAAAGATGGGGAAACTGTATTTGAATTCAATTCATTTCAAGGGCCGTGGGGAAACTCAGGTGCTGTTGAACAAATTTCCTTTAACGCACAAACTGGCGTAATAGAATATGTGCTTCCAAAAAACTGCATTGCAAAAACCCGGATTGGGTATCCCAATGGTTCACTGGTAAGGACCATAGGTTATGGAATACCAAAAAAATCCGGTTTTCATTCGGAAAAATGGGATGGGTATGAACAGTCTGGTAAAATGATAATAAAAGAAATGGAAGGATTAACAGCGAATGTTCTGGCTTATGGGCATCTCTAAAAACCACCTTTTCATGATGCCATGTTTGATATAAAAATGCATCATAGGTTTTCAGTAAACCTAACACTAATCTATCATATTCATTATTTAACTCAATATCAAGATATTATGATTCTATCTACTTCACGACCAGGCATACTTATCCCATGCTAACCATAATTTTCAATTGAACACAACGACAAATATTATAGGTTAAATTCATCATTCCAATCTTTGCTCTTGCCCTGGTAATGCCTATTGTACGGATAAATGACCCATTCATGCTGTTTTCAACAAAGCCAAATATATGCTCCACTCTTACCCGTGTTTTCGACTTTTCCTTATTACTGGCTTTTTGTTCATCTGTTAAGGGCTTATTGCGGTATCCTTTTTCATGTACTTTGCTGACGACCTTTTTTTCTTTGTACAATTTCTCCTGTTCTTCACCGGTATAAGCGCTGTCAGCATAAAGTGGCTGGCCTTCATCTTTCTCAGTCAGTAGGGCCTCAATAGCTTGTGAATCATGTACCGAAGCGTCTGTAACTTCAAATTCCTCGATAAGTTTTGTTTTTGTATCTGACTTTACGTGGTTCTTATATCCATAAAAAGTGGTGTTGTTCTTTTTCGTCCATCGGGCATCAATGTCTTTTTGACACTTTTTATTGGGCTTGTTATCCCATTCTTTCGGGGCTGTTCCGGTTTCTTTTATATGCTTGTTTTCTTCACGGCTATTGCGTTGACGTGGCACATCAACAAAACTGGCATCTACCATTTTTCCTTCGTTTGCAAATATCCCGGCCGCATCAAGTGTTTCATTGAATGTTTCGAATAAACTTATGATTACCTCTTTTTCTACGAGTTGCTCACGAAAAAACCAGAATGTTTTACTGTCGGGCACTTTGTCGCTTTTCTTTAAGCCAAGAAAACGCCTGAAACTTGCCCTGTCAACTATTTGGTATTCCAACTGATCATCCGAAAGATTATATAAACTTTGGATTAATAATGATTTGAACATCAGTAATTTATCAAATGAAGGCCTTCCACCTTTTGACTTATTCTTTGATTCATCCTCGTACGCTTTATCTAATGGGGACTTGAAAATACTCCAGTCAATATAAGCATTTAGTTTTTCAAGTGGATCGCCAAGCTTAGATAGCTTTTCAAGTAAAAAGTGATCGTCAAATAATCCATGTGGGTTTACGTTTTTCATCGTAGTAGTATTTTCCAACAAAAATAATCAAATTTAGCTTCTTAAACAACATCAAGTTATTAACATTCAATTGTTTATATCATTCGTGGGTTTTTAGAGATGCCCTTATGAAATTCCAAAGACAGCATTCATTTTAGTAAATACGGATATTCCTGTTCATTTTGACGCTGAACCATCCTATCCGGCCGGTTGGACAAAGTATGCTTTGAGTTCGTATGCAAAAAAATCATGGAATGAGGATTTCGATTTAGCTCTGTATTACCAGGTCACCGAAAATGAGGATCATACACTATCCTTTTCGTTTCAAGAACAAACTCAAACCTTCGAAAATGCATTTAATCCCCAGAATGAAATATATATTTCCATTCAGGGATATCAACCAGTTGAAAATCCTAACGTAATTATCCCGGGCAATTACACCATTGCATTTGATAAAATTGCAAAAGGGAAGCACTTTATTCTTGTTAATCTGATTTTACCACAAGGAAAAATTGCTATTGGTGTAAAAGAATTACTCATCGATTAAGATCCTATACCATGAAAAAGTTAAATAAATACCTCCGCATTTTAACAATGATTGTTTTTTTATTTGCTGTTTTCTTGCATGCAACCGGTCAGGAAAATAAGGGTACAATTAAAGTAACAAATAATTCCTGTGGCGCCGAAGTACTGCAATATTTGAAAAACAATTATTACAACACTCCGCCTTGTAATTACACCCTTCCACAAAAAAAGGAGCTTTCGTTGGCCGAAATGCTTACTGCATGCAAAACATTTAAAACAGAAGCACAGGCTGTTAAATGCCAATTGAAAGATTTGAAAGCACTTGCCAAACCAATTATCTTACATCTAAAAACCAACCACTATATCCTTCTTCTAGGCAATGAGGATAATCAGTTCGAAATCTACGATCCGGCAGCTGAGCACTTGAAAAAAGTAGGGCAATCCTACATGGAATATTTTTTCTCAAATCAGGCCATTGTCTTTTCCGATAAGCACAACTGCAAATTTATTTCAAAATATGAACTTATAAATTCCTCAGGAACTTATGCCCATGAATATCCACCACCAAATGAGAGTGATGATTTTTATTTGGGTTTAATGAAGTATCTAAAACCAAAAGGTGAATGTAGCATCAACAGGTCAAAAGGTGGTAGCCCATTGATGTCATTTAATCCATTAAACCTAAATATAGTTGTGGAGGATATGCCTATGTGGTATGATCCAGGTATTGGGCCATTTATTCAATTGGGTTTGGTATACAACAGCAACGATCAGCAGCAGATTTCTGGTGGTTTGTTGGTGCCAACTCAATATTTTCCATTTGGAAAAAGATGGAGTTTTTACTATGCCTCCTTTTATCATGAACAATCTCCAGATATTATTACGCTTATAATGACAGATGGAGCAAAGGTTACCTTTACATTTTCCGAGAATACTTCAATTCCAAATCATGGTAATTTCCATAATAAATTCGAAAGATACCCGGTTACAGGCGGATATGGGTATTGCCTTACCATGAAGAAATCCAAAATGAAGTTCATTTATGACAATCCAATTCATGATAAACTTACTTCAATAGTTGACCAAAATGGAAATGTTGTTGTTCTCAACTACAATACAGATTTTAACCTTGTTTCGATTACTGATGCCAATGGCAGACCATTAAATTTTACTTTAAATGATGACGGTAGAATTATACAGGCTACCGATCCGTTGGGAAGAACCGCCACTTTCGAATACGGATATACAAATGATGAATTCCTTGTCGGAATAACAGATATGGGCGGATTTGAATCCACGATTGAATATGATGAAGTTCCTATCCTGGCTCAGTTAGGAAGCGTTATCGAGTCACAGATCACCTCCATTACAACGCCAACAGGCACTTCCGAAATAGCATATGCACCCACAAATAACATAGGTCCCTGGCTGTTGGCTTTTACATGGATATTTACCAATCCTGCTGGAGTAAGTTCCATTGCTCAATACTCATGGGGAGGCTACTTCGATGGGATTACAAAAGTTTATGACAATAATGGAAACTTTACAGAGTATTTTTCTAATCTGCAGAAATCACAGTTCACACATATCGTCCCCCCGGACCCTTCAGCAACCGTTTATTACAGATATGATGAACAAGGTAAAATCATCAATATTACAAATGGTATTTTCGAAACAAAATATATTTATGACGATAATGGAAACATTATTCAGGTCATCGATCCCAGGAATAAAATAACAGATCTGTCCTATGATCTAAATGATAACCTCAAAGCCATTACTGATCCGATGAACCGGACAATAAGCTTTGATTATGATCAAAACAATAATCCCGTCAGTATTACCACATCGGTTAACCAGCAGTTTTTCTCATATTACAGTGATGGCAATTTAAAAGATGTAACAGATGCCAATGGTAATGTAACAAGTATGGAATATGATGCTATGGGATATCTTATTCAAATTGATTTTCCGATAAGTAGCCCATACAGCTACATTAATGATGATGTGGGTAGAACGACAAGTGTTACAATCAATGGCGTTACCTACCAGTACACCTATGATTACCTGGATCAAACCACCCAGGTTTCCTTTCCTGATGCAACTCAGGTTAACATGACTTATGACTTCAGGAATTTGGTGGGAATAACCGACAGGGCTGGCAGGCATACAAGCCTTGCCTATGATAAAATGAATCAGGTTATTGGTGTGAAGAATCCACTGGGCCTTATCTCCCTTAACAGGGATCCAAATGGAAATGTACAGATACTTACAATTAATGAACAGGCAAACTATTTCGTCTATGATAAAATGGACAGACTGATTACTGAGACTAACCCTGACCTTAGTTCAAAATACTATACATACAATGAGTTGGGAAATGTGTTTACCCGAATTGATGAGAAAGGTCTTTTAACGACTTATTCGTATGATTACAATTTGTTGGTAAATATTGATTACCCGGATAATACTGCGGATGTTTCATTTGCTTATAATGATAATGGTGAGATCATTGAAATGACGGATGGTATTGGTACCAAAAACTACGAGTATGATTCGTTTGGCAGACTAATCGGTGTTTCTACTACTGGTGGAGCCGGAAATTTTAATTATACACTTGACAGCGTTGGAAACAGAAAAACAATGGTGACCGATGGCCTGGCTGTCTTTTATACTTACGATAAACTTAACAGGCTCAAACACATAGAGAGCAATCATGCTTCTGCCGATTACCTTTATGATGTGAACAATAACATGAGTAAAATCACCTATGGCAATGGTACTTATACTGAATACGCTTACAATGAGCTTAACCTGCCGGTTTCACTTTACCATAAGAAATCAAATAATGAAATATTCTCCGGTTTCAACTATACATATGACCAGGCATCTCTTATTAAGAAAATTGAAGATCAGCAGGGGAACACCTCAAATTACACTTATGATTATGCATATCAACTCATAGAGGAACAGGTGCTGGATAATGCAGGTAAAACCATGTGGCATAACAAATTTGAATATGATAATATGGGCAACCGGCTAACCATTAATGCCAACGGGACAACTGATCTTTACACTTACAACAGCAGCAACCAATTG
>JABMQA010000574.1 GCA_013203545.1 Bacteroidota bacterium | reverse complement strand
GGCTAGATGGCTTCTTAACAAACTAGCCAATTATCTGGTCGAATCGGCTATTCCGGACCTCAATTCAGGGTTTCGCATCTTTAGGAAAGAAATTGTCAAAAAATATTTACATATCCTGCCGAATCGCTTTTCCTTTACAACAACGATCACCTTGGCCATGATCTCGGATGGGCATCGAGTACACTACGAAACGATAGATTATAAAAAAAGGGAAGGAAAATCAAAAATCAAGCCCAGTGACGCCTTCGGGTTTTTAATTCTCATCATCCGCACGATAACCTACTTTAACCCGCTAAGATTCTTTCTTCCGTTTTCATTGGCCCTGTTTGTATTGGGAGTAATCAGATTCTGCTATGATGCTATCTGGCTGCACAACCTGACAGATTCAACTACACTTCTCTTCCTCTTTGCACTTCAGGTAGGCCTCATTGGGATAGTTGCCGATTTGATTGTCAAGCGAAGCAAACCATGACCGATAGCGTGGAATTTATGGCACAAGATGATAATTCAGTACCAATAAGCGCACATGAACTTCGAGATCGTGAGTTATTCAACCGAATTTCAAAGGATTATTGCCGGAAAGATTTGCTTCCCGCCCACAGTATAGCGAGGCAATGCCGTGTGGAACAAACCGTGAATGCTTTGCCGGTTTCTTCGATGATAGACATTATAGAGGTGGGATGTGGCGCTGGCTTTTCAACAAAATACTTGAGAGGAACATATCATAAATACCTTGGGATTGATTATTCCGATGAACTGATTAAATTTGCTCAGGCACATAACGCAGGAAAAGGAGTTGAGTTTCAGGCTATCAATATAAAGGATTTAGAGACAAAACGTCGATTTGACGTTGTATTGCTCATCGGAGTATTACATCACTTTGAAAATATTTGGTCTTTGATGGATCATATGACAAGCTTACTTAAGCCTGGCGGCTGGATTGTTGCAAATGAACCACATGGGGGAAATCCGGCGATTCGATTTTCCAGAGCGATTAGAAAAAAGATTGATTCGAAATATTCATCAAAACAGGTAGAATTTACGATATCTCAACTTTATAATATCTTTGAGGGTGCAAGGCTGAAAGAAATAAAGATGATTCCACAAGGTATATTTTCAACGCCGTTTGCTGAAGTTGTTATGCCGCTTCAAAAAATTACTACATTAATATCAAAATGTGCCTGTTCAATTGATAAAATAATAGAGCGAAAATATAGATATCGACTGAGCAACATTACCTGGAATATTATTGCCGCGGGCAGGAAAATCGGGTGATTTGCATGTTTACCAGGCGAAGCGATGGATTCAGTAAAACCTTTGACCAGTTAACCGGTTTTGGACTGCTTGGAGTTTTCAGTTTTGGCCTGAATATTTTTATAACAATATCCCTCCATGAAATATTACATGTACCTGTTAGGATTGCATATGCATGTGGGTTGTTGACAATAATTTTAACAAATTTTTATTTCAGTCGTAGGATAATTTTTCAATCCAGCGCAAACATATGGCGTCAATTGGTTATATTTATTGCATCTTCTTTTATGTTTCGTGGTCTGGAATATGGAGCGTTCTTGTTTCAAGAAGCGACAATTGATATTGAATATATTCTTGCAATATTATTGATACATGGCACTTCTTTTTTTATAAAATTTTTCTATTATAAATTGTTTGTTTTTGAATACAGAAAATAGTTATTGGAAGGGAAGGAGTCCCTCCCTTCCATGCTGAATGGATGTAGATTAATGAAATTAAACCTAAGCGAAAAATTATCAAATGCAGTTTGGCAACTTGCTGTAAATGTGGAAAGACCATTTGTCCGGCACCCAAACATGCAGAACTCGCCAGGGTTAATCTGGCATGAAAAACATAAATCTTCCGATGCCCCAGTTGCTTCTATAATTATTCCTACCTTTGATGCATTTCGTGACGGATATTTCCCAAAATTGCTTGACCAGATAGGTCGCCAGAATTTTTTACAATTTGAGATTATCTTAGTGCGATCTGATCCCCGTCAGGGACGCGCTATCAATATTGGAGCTACATTGGCTAAGGGAAGATACCTCTTAACCCTGGATGATGATACATCGCTGCC
>JABMQA010000573.1 GCA_013203545.1 Bacteroidota bacterium | reverse complement strand
GCCGTAAGCATCATCAGATCCAATTTCCTCAATTGTGGTCCTCCAATAGGTAAGGTAATTTTTAAAACTACCATCACTATTTTGCATGTACATAATATAGGCCAGGTATCTTGAGATCAGTTTTAAATATTTTATATCGCCAAACCGGTGATAAGCCATTAAGCATACGATGAGGGCACGGGTGTTGTCATCAAGGCAATATCCCGTATTATAGTTTGGGATGCATGCCCTGGCATGTTGGACAATGCCGGTGTCATCGGTAAGGTTTTCCAGATGTGACAGGTGAAAATCAGGTATGGAAAATAAAAACTTCCGGTGCCCATTTTCAAAATTATTTTGTTTTTCAAGAAATACTTTTTCGAAAACACCAAGGTATTCAGCGCCGATTTTAGGCCAGGCAACCAATAAACCATAATTGTATGCCTCTTTCTTCATGGTATCAAGTGTTTTGGGGTTGGCCAACAGATCGTTGATGATTTCAGCCAATTGCTTATAATCACCGAAGTTGAACAACCTTCCCCTGCCGTCTGCCAACAATTCCACAGCATGCCAGTATGGGGTTGAGATCACAGCCGAACCACCACTAACGGCATATGCAAGGGTTCCACTGGTTATCTGGGCTTTATTCAAATAGGGAGTGACATAGATATCGGATGCAAGCAGATAATTCATTAACTCCTCTTCGGAAACATATTTATCCAAAAATAAAACATGATCAGCCAGGTTGAGATCAGCAGTAAGTTGTTTCAAATAATCCCTGTATTCTTCCCCTGCAAATTCAACCACATGCGGATGGGTTTTCCCAAGCACCACATACAATGTTTCAGGAAATTTTTCAACCACAGACGGTAGGGCTTTAATCACAGTTTCAATACCCTTGTTCCTGCTTAACAATCCAAATGTTAGCAGAATTTTTCTGTCTATCCATTCAACAGGCTTAATGTTTGATTGCTCCGAAACCTTTGCAAAATCCGGAACACCATGCTCAATTCTGGCAATTTTACTCCTGGGCATTTTATATACATCAACCAGAAATTCGATGGCCAATGAACTCATAACCACCACCCGGCTCGAATATTCACCAATCTTTTGAAGAACCTCCCGCTGGTGAAATGTTGGTTTTTGTAATACTGTGTGAAATGTTGATACAATGGGTACCCTTACCCGTTTAAGCAAGTTAAGCACAAACAATCCGCTTTCACCTCCATATATCCCGTATTCATGCTGAAACAAACATAAATCGGCATTGCTTTCGTTGTTGATGTAACCGGCAATTTTTAAGTAATCACCTTTTATACCTACCCTTATTACATGCTTCACCACCGGTGGATAGTCATAATCCTTCCCTTTGTCATTCATAGCAACCAATTCAAGCTCCAATTCCTTTGAATTGTTGTTGGCAGCCAAAACGATTGATTTTACCAAATTCTCAGTAAAGGTTGCGATGCCACATTTTCGGGGAGGGAAATTTCCAATGCAAATTACTTTCATATCAGCCAGGTTTTATTCATAATCAATTTATAACAAGCAGGATGCAAATTGGCACGCAGAATATTTTAATTATTTAGGATAATTATTGCAACCTAAAATAATCCAAACGCACTATTTTACCTGCATCCGAGTGCAATTTACAAAATATTTTGATTTGAAATTTACACTGCTGTATTGAATTGAAATAAAGTATTGACGCATTGACTATCCATTACTTAGTAACGTAAATTGGTGATCTGTCTTCAGATGAACCTACTATTTTTCAAATGCTCAAACAAAATCAAAATAACTAAAAATCAATTCGTTAATTTTTCTTAAATAGGGATTGGTATATTTTAGGGATAAAACAAAGCCCTATATTTGAAAACAATTTTGAACCGTTCCAAATTAGAAGGGATTATAAAATGGAAATGAACCAAATACTTGATAAACTCCCAAAGCACCTGATGAACCTGGTTATTGATCAGCCTTACAACGAATATACTGCGCAGGATCATGCCGTATGGCGGTGGGTGATGCGACAAAACGTTAAATACCTCAGCCGGGTAGCCCACGGATCATACATGGAAGGGTTGGAAAAAACAGGTATCAGCATCGACGAAATACCGCACATGTATGGCATGAACCGGATACTGAAGGAAATAGGATGGGCTGCTGTTGCAGTTGATGGGTTTATTCCTCCGGCAGCATTCATGGAATTTCAGGCTTACAACGTTCTTGTAATAGCTGCAGATATACGCCCTGTTGATCAGATTGCGTACACGCCTGCCCCCGACATTATCCATGAAGCAGCCGGCCATGCGCCCATTATTGCAGATCCTGAGTATGCCGGATATCTGCGAAAATTCGGAAAAATCGGTTCAAAGGCTTTTTCATCCACCAGCGATTATGAGCAGTACGAAGCCATCAGGCACCTTTCCATTTTAAAAGCGGACCCGAATACGCCAAAAGAAGATATCCTGTGGGCTGAATTACAACTTGAAAATATCAGCGATGCAATGAGTGGGCTATCCGAAATGTCACTGATCAGGAACCTGCACTGGTGGACGGTTGAATACGGCCTGTTCGGCGATGTTAAGAAACCAAAAATTTATGGCGCCGGATTGCTTTCTTCCATCGGCGAAAGTTATAGCTGCCTGAAAGATGATGTTAGAAAATTACCTTATACCATCGATGCTGTAAATTATGGTTTTGATATTACCACGCGTCAGCCACACCTGTTTGTTACCCCGGATTTTGAACATCTGAATGTTGTGCTTGACCAGTTTACCGATCGGATGGCGGTGAGGCTGGGAGGCCTTTATGGGATTAAAAAAGCCATTGAATCCAAAAACATCGCCACCTGCCGTTACACATCAGGTTTGCAGGTATCGGGTATTTTTAGCGAGATAATATCGAATGGTGATACACCCGTTTATTTCAAAACCGGAGGTCCCACACAACTTTGTTACAACAACAAGCAACTTGAAGGCCACAGCCCGGAATTCCATCAGCATGGATTTGGGTCTCCGTTGGGAAAGTTCAAAGGCATAGATATTCCCCCGGAATTGTTGTCGCTCAACGAACTGGAAAGTCATGGAATAAAACCGGGAGCAATGTGTACGATCGAATTCAACTCGGGAGTACGGGTGGCTGGAAAACTGGATAAAATTCTTCGAAAGAAAGAGAAAAACATCCTATTCACCTTTAACAATTGTACGGTAAAGTATAAGAATTC
>JABMQA010000572.1 GCA_013203545.1 Bacteroidota bacterium | reverse complement strand
CGGGCGCTCCGCGCCCGCTTTCTCTCAACTCCACTAAATGCAACCAAATTTGTCATTTCGATCCGCCGGCTGGCGGAGAGAAATCTATTTCCCTTTTCTTAGTTTGACGGTAAGGATGGCATCCCCATATCGGTTTATTGACCCTCTCTACCAGTTGACGACTATTCCCCCTATCCCAAAAAACTACCAAACGATAATGTGAGCTTCGCATAATCAATTACCCCACCATACTCGTTAAGCAGGTCGCCTCCCAATATGCCGTCGATCTCACGAACCCCCATTTTTTTGTAGTTGTCGTTGATGCCTTCAAAATCAAAAGAGAGTATCTCCACATCATTAAATACCACACCGTTAAATGATATCTCATCAAATTCGAAAACCCGGTCGCCCATGTGCTGATCGTTAACGCCAATTCCGGAATGTCCGTTTTCGTATAAGTCTCTTTTCGAAACCCTGAATACCCTCCTGGAGGTCCCCGGATTGAAAACGCTCTTACTGGCCCCGGTGTCGATGATGCAACTCACCACTTTATTGTTGATCTCAGTTTCAACAAAAATTTCAATCCCTCTGATGTCAGGAGCCAAATATTGGATGGGATATTTGTTTTTACCGATGATTAGATTTCCGTTGATATAGTCGATAACCGCACCCACGGCGTTGAGCAAATCCCCACCAAGCATACCGTCTATCCTCGATTGCCCCAGTTCTTTCATAATACCGGAAATATGGCTCATATCATGTACTACCAGGATATAATCCTCAAGGAATTTGCCTCCAAATTTAACAGTCTTAACCTCAGCAATATAACTTTCGAATGAACCGCCCATACCAAAGGACTCAAGGGAATGCTCCTGCTTTTCAGTCTTGTTATCCCACGCTTTTACGAGTGCCGAACTAAATACTGACCTCGATGCACCTGTATCAAGTAATAGGTTGACCTGTATTCCATTAACTTCCGCATCCAGGTGGAGGTGAAAGCCATCCGTGTCGATGGGTATGAGTCTTAAAGGTGTGATTACCATAACTGAGGGCATTTTAATATTTTACGGGCATTTTAAATGAATCCAATCAATAAAATGAAATTACACATTATGTTAATTCTTAAATCCTAATTAGATTTACGATTGGAAATTTCATCTTTAGACAATTCAATCATTGATGCTATTTTCCAATACTGTCAGGTTAGGGTTTTTAAAAATTTGGCTTGATCTTGTACTTTTCATAGAACTTTTGGATATGGGTAACAGCCTCTTCGGCAGTATCAACCAGCCGAAATAGTCTCATGTCGCCTTCAGATATCATTTTTTCGGCAAGCAGATGTTCTGTTATCCAATCGATCAGTCCTTTCCAGTAATCCGACTTAACAAGTACGATGGGAAAGCTCACCATTTTATGGGTTTGTATAAGGGTAATGGCTTCAAACATCTCATCCAGTGTTCCGAATCCTCCCGGTAATATTATATAACCCTGCGAATACTTCATAAACATCACCTTCCTCACAAAAAAATAATCGAAGCTTAACAGTTTATCATTGTCGATAAACGGATTGGAATGCTGCTCATGTGGCAGTTCAATGTTCAACCCTACAGATTTACCGCCGGCAAAATGTGCCCCTTTATTGGCAGCCTCCATTACGCCCGGCCCCCCACCGGTTACAATCCCAAAACCTTTCTTGGTAAGCAGGTAGGCAATCTCCTCCGCTAGGCGATAGTGCTCGTGATCCTCACGGGTACGTGCCGATCCGAATATGGACACACACGGGCCAATCCTGGCCAGCTTTTCGAAGCCATCCACCATCTCCGACATTACCTTAAAAACCGACCATGAGTCGTGTGTTTTTATTTCGTTCCAGCTTTTTGGTGAAATGGCTTTTCGTACCTTGTCATCAATTTTTTCGGCAGATGGTTCCTTTTCTTTATCTGATATCATATCACTATTTTTTATTTGTCAATCGGGCAAATCAGTATGGCCTTTCAATTCGATTTTCAGAAACTGAGCTGTAAAGCTTCTACCGTTATGTATGATCTGTTCGGGTGTACCTTCGCAAATGATCTCACCTCCCCTGTTTCCACCTTCGGGACCCAGGTCGATAATATGATCAGCTACTTTAATCACCTCCATATTATGCTCGATGATCAACACCGTATTGCCCCTGTCGGTAAGTTTGTTTAAAACCTCCAACAGCACTTTCACATCCTCGAAATGCAGACCGGTAGTCGGTTCATCAAGAATATAAATGGTTTTCCCGGTATCCCGTTTCGACAGCTCTGAGGCAAGTTTAACACGCTGCGCCTCACCACCAGATAATGTTGTTGACTGCTGCCCCAGATGGATATACCCGAGACCAACATCTTTCAGTGTCCTGATTTTTTGAATGATCAAAGGAATATTTTCGAAAAATTCCACAGCCTGGTTGATGGTCATGTTCAGGATATCGTTAATCGATTTTCCCTTATATCTCACCTCAAGCGTTTCCCGGTTATAACGGTTACCGTTGCAATCTTCGCAGGGAACATGTACATCAGGCAGAAAGTTCATTTCGATAACGCGTACACCAGCGCCCTTGCAGGTTTCGCACCGCCCACCCTTCACGTTAAACGAAAACCTCCCGGGTTTGTATCCCCTGATCTTTGACTCAGGTAGCTGACCAAAAAGTTTCCGTATCTCATCAAAAACCTTGGTATAAGTGGCCGGATTGGATCTGGGTGTACGCCCTATCGCGGACTGATCAATCTCGATTACCTTATCGGCATTTTCGAGGCCCCGGATGGATTGATATGCCAACGGTTTTTTTTCTGACCGGTAAAAATGGTTACTCAGGATGGGATAGAGCGTTTCATTGATTAAACTGGATTTTCCACTCCCTGAAACCCCTGTGATACAAATAAATTTTCCAAGAGGCAGGTGCAGATCAACCGCTTTAAGATTGTTACCGGAGGCGCCCAATAATGACATGGACAGCCCGTTTCCTTCACGGCGTTTTTCAGGTACCGGTATTACTTTATGCCCGCCAAGATATTGACAGGTAATACTTTTACAGCCGGTCATTTCTTCGGGCGTGCCCTGGCCAACAATGAATCCGCCCTTTCTACCCGCGCCGGGGCCAATATCAACGATGTAATCGGACGACAGAATCATATCCTTGTCGTGCTCCACCACAATAACCGAATTGCCTATATCACGCAAATCCTTCAGCGCCTCGATAAGGCGATGGTTATCGCGCTGGTGCAACCCAATACTTGGCTCGTCCAGGATGTAAAGCACACCCGTTAGCTGAGAACCAATCTGTGTGGCCAGCCTGATCCTTTGCGATTCGCCACCGGATAAACTTCGTGCCGAACGGTTCAAGGTAATATAATCCAACCCCACTTCCAGCAAAAATTTTATCCGCGAAATGATCTCACGGATAATTTCATGGGCAATCCTGAGTTTCCTTTCATCCAGCTGCCCTGGCAAATCCTTAACCCATGCCTGCAACTCGAGAATGTCCATACCGGCAAGCTCAGCAATGTTTTTATCAAGAATCCGGAAATATAATGATTCTTTCTTGAGCCGCATACCGTGGCATTCAGGGCAATCGACCTTATTCATAAAACTCCCTGCCCATCTCCTGATGGATTTTGAAGCATTATCGTCATCATTGTTCTGGATAAAATTGATGATCCCTTCGAAGTTCAGGGTATATGATGATGAAACACCCAGGTAATCATTCTTAACATGGATCACCTCATCGGTACCATACAGAATGGTTGACAATCCCTCGTCGGGGATATCCTTGATGGGTGTATCCAGGGTAAAGTGGAATTTCTCTCCAATCGCTTCTACCTGTTTAAAAATCCAGTTGTTCTTATATTCACCCAATGGGGTCAGACCACCTTTTTTAATACTCAGCTTTTTATCGGGAATAACTTTTTCAAAATCGATCTCCGATATCTGACCCAGTCCGTTGCAATGCGGGCAGGCGCCATAGGGCGAGTTGAACGAAAAAGTATTGGGTTCGGGTTCGTCATACGACAACCCTGTTGAAGGGCACATTAAAAGCTTGCTGTAATGTCTGACATCATCGGCATTTTTTTCCAGGATCATCAAAACACCTTTTCCATACTTAAGCGCCGATTGTACCGATTTTGTAAGTCGCTCCACGGCGCCGGCATCAATAAGAATACGATCGATCACAATTTCGATGTCATGTGTTTTATAACGGTCCACACGCATCCCGAAGGTAAGATCCCGGATCTCACTATTTATCCTTACTTTAAGGAAGCCTTGTTTTCGTACCTGCTCGAACAATTCACGGTAATGGCCCTTTCTTGCTTTTACGACCGGTGCCATAACAGTTATGGTTTGTTTTTCATACTTTTCAAGAACCAGATTGATGATCTGTTGTTCGGAGTACCTGATCATTTTTTCGCCTGTGTTGTATGAATGGGCATCGCCAATACGGGCAAAAAGGAGCCGCAGAAAATCATAAACCTCGGTGATGGTGCCTACGGTTGAGCGGGGGTTTTTATTCACGGTTTTCTGTTCGATGGAAATTACCGGGCTCAGTCCATCTATTTTATCCACATCCGGTCTCTCCAGGTTGCCGATAAACTGGCGGGCGTACGCCGAAAAAGTTTCCATATAGCGCCGCTGCCCTTCTGCGTAAATGGTATCAAAAGCCAGAGATGACTTCCCGCTCCCGCTCAACCCGGTAACCACTACCAATTTGTTTCTGGGAATGATTACATCGATATTTTGTAAATTGTGCACCCTGGCGCCATAAATACGCAGTTCATCAAGGCCGTTTTGGCCCGATAAATCGTCTCCATTGAGGTCTATATCACTATTTAACGCTTCACGCTTCATTTCGATGTAACTCCGAATCCTGCTTCTTTTTCAAATTTGAATTTTGGGGGCTAAAAAACCGTGCAAGTATAGTAAATTTTATGCTCAGCACGGGAGGGTACGGCAAATTTACAAAGGTTTGATTTCAGATTTCATCAATACAAAACTATTGATTACCATAAAAAAAGTAATTTTATGCCCTTGCTCCCGTTTACTGGTTTGATATTACCGAATTCTTTTTTATACTTGTGGGCAATATTGTGAACTGCTACTTTCAGCTGTTTTTTAAATCAAACATATTTAGAAAAATTTTACCGTATGAAATCTACATTTATTATAGTTCTATCATTCATATCACTCACAGGGGTTTTTGGACAACAGAGATTTTTGTCAGAAAAAGATCCTATCATCGGAAAAGCTGATTCTATCTGGCTTACTCAACTGCCTGAATTAAAGCTCCCGGAAGAAAATTTAAGGATTGACCTGCCATACCAATGGGATAATTCAAATCAACCCTTTCTGAGGCCTGTATTCAACCAAAGTGGTGGATCATGTGGTCAGTCAGCAGGTGTTGGATATAATTTTACATACGAAATAAACCGGGCCAGGAATTTGCTGTCCGACACCTCGATAAACCAGTATCCATCTCATTTTGTGTGGAACTTCATGAATGGTGGACAGGGTTGGTTCGGCGTAAGTTACCTTCATAGTTTTGAGATCCTGAGGACGCTCGGAACACCATCGGTTTACGAGTATGGCGGAATGTACCTTGATAATGGTATTACCTGGATTACAGGTTATGATAACTATTACCAGGCCATGAAGAACCGAATCAGACAGGTTTATCAGATCCCTGTTGGCACACCCGATGGCTTGCTAACACTAAAACATTGGATACAAAATCACCTTGACGGCTCCAACGTTGGTGGTGTGGCCAATTATTACGCAGCAAGTCCATGGGGATTTCAATATTTACCGGAGCAAAGCCCTGAATCGGGTAAATGCGTAATGACCTATTTTCAGGGTGGACATGCAACCCATGCCATGACAATAGTTGGTTACAACGATAGTATCAGGTACGATTTTAATATTGATGGTCAGTATACAAATGATATCGATATCAATGATGATGGGGTGGTGAATATGAAAGACTGGGAAATCGGCGGACTGAAATTCGTTAACAGCTATGGCGATACCTGGGCAGACTCCGGGTATTGCTACCTGATGTATAAATTACTTGCCGATGATCTGAATGATGGCGGTATCTGGAACCATGTTATCCATGTGCTGGATGTGAAGGAAAATTATGTGCCGGAAATGACCCTGAAACTTACAATTAAACATGACTCACGTGAAAAGATTAAAATAACAGCCGGTATAAGCAACGATACTGAGTCACTTCTGCCGGAAAATGTTTTATCATTTCCGGTTTTCGATTACCAGGGTGGACACAATTATATGCAGGGCGGACGCGAAGAGGAGGAGAAAAAAACCATCGAAATCGGCCTCGACATTACACCCCTTTTAAGCTATATTAACCCCGGTGAATTAGCCAGGTTCTTTGTGATCGTGCACGAGGATGATCCCAAACAACAAGGAACGGGCTCAATAATTAAATATTCGATAATCGATTATAACAATGGCGGTGAGGAAATTGTGCACCCCGGCCAAAACATTCCGCTCAATGAAAATGATTTTACACGGCTTTCCGTGGTTTATAATCCAAATTTTAACAAGATCAATATTACTACCGAAGAACTGCCTGCTTCAGTTGCCGGACAGCAGTACCAGCATCAGCTTGAAGCAGATGGAGGCACTCCTGGGTATCAGTGGGATTTACTTACCACCTATCACCAGCAGAGTTTTCAAACCGATTTTCCCCAGATTGATGATGTTCTACTCCCACCCGTGCAGCCCTATCTGGCTTATGCCGAGCAGGAAATTGAATTCGAATTCCCTTTCTATGATGAAACTTTTGACAAATTATATATCCACCGCGACGGATACATCATGTTTGATGCTGAGTTATATCCCTGGCCGTACTATAACGATCCATTCCTGTTGTTCAGAAGGATGAAAAATATATCTGTTTTTCTGTGTTCGCCGGTTAAATATTATGAGTCTATTGTTGATTCGGATGGTATGTGGTATGAAGGGGATGAAAACCATGCCGCTTTCAGGTGGAGCCAACCGCTGATTTTCGCCAATAGTATTATCGGACATGCTGAATTCGCTGTGATCCTGTATCCGGATGGTAAAATCGAATACTATTATGATGAAATTCAAACCGATCAGGATTTACTGTGGTATGCAGGTGTTTCGGCAGGCAGCAACAAGGATTACAAACTGATTGGCAGTTCTAATTCCACTTTGCTGCCAAGAAGTAATGCCTACTGCCTGATACCGGAATTTAGCCCTCAGCAAATTAATCTGGATGAGGATGGGTTTCTATCAGGAGTGCCTGAAATGGACGAACATATTTATAACCTCACCGTAAGGGCTACCGATGACCATAATATTTTCACGAAGAAGACATTTCAGTTTTCTGATGGCCTGACCTTCAGTTACGAAATTGAGGCCGGTGGCGATTCGATCATTCAGTACGGTGAAACGGTTTACCTGGATTTTACCGTTAAAAACATATATAACGATGTTTTTCACAATCTGAATTTACTGGTTGATTGCGATGATCCATATGTAAATCTTACTGCCTACACCGCAACTTTTGGAAATATCCTGCCCGGAGAAAGCATTACCATTGAAAATGCCATTGAACTGGGTATCAACAGTAATTGCCCGGACAAATACAGCATACCGCTATCCCTGTCTTTCCAATCGGATGAAGCAGACTGGACCGGAAGCGTTTTTCTGGAAACCCTGGCTACCAACCTTTTTCTGTATAAATATTATATTGTTGATGGTGATAACAACAAATTGGACCCCGGGGAAACCGTTGACTTGATCTTAAATATTTCCAACGCAGGCTCTGCCTTAGCAAACAATGTATCCGGGTTATTACAAACCCAGGATCCCTACATAACCATCAATGCTCCATCATTGATAAATTTTGGAGACATTCAACCGGGAGGGAATATAGAGCATACCTACTCCGTCACAGCGGCTGAAAATGCACCTATCGGCCATGAGTCAGCCATTACATTTGAAATTGAAGCTGATCCACAACTTAACATCACCGAAAATTTCAGTCTTTTCATTGGTCAGTTTACGGTGCTTGTGGTAAACCGTTCTCAAAATGACATTTCCAGTACTGCCATGGCAGAAGCTTTGGAAGATCTTGGAATCCAGCCGGTGATCTCCGACACGGTTCCCGGAAACCTCGATCTGTACCGTTCCATATTCCTTTGTATGGGCTCATTTTACCAAAACAATGTGCTTACGGATCAGGAGGGGGTTGACCTGGCCTCTTACCTCGATAACGGGGGACGGATCTATATGGAGGGAACCGTGACATGGTACATGGATCCGGTGACTGCGGTACATCAGAAGTTCGATCTTGGTGTAGTTACCGGCAGTTGGATGACCTTTAATGGAATCACAGGCATTGACGGGACCTTTACGGAGGATATGGCCTTCGATTTTACCGGGGCATACCAGATGGTACCCTATTATTTTGAAAATCGCTGGCCGGGATTTTCGATATTCAGGATGGACACTTCTTCGGTATATAACATGACCGTTGCTTCAGAAAACAGTGGTTACAAAACTATAGGTGCAATGCTCGAATTTGGGCTTCTCGAAACCGAAAGTACCATTGAACACCGGAAGATACTAATGCAAAAAATTCTGGAGTTTTTTAACCTGGAAGACTATATTGTGAATGTTGTGGATGAAAACAAGCCTGAATATACAATTGTGGATATCTCCAATTTCCCGAATCCATTTTCATCTTCAACCCAGATACAGTTCAATCTTGAAAACCCTACCGTTATCGATCTTGTGATTGT
>JABMQA010000571.1 GCA_013203545.1 Bacteroidota bacterium | reverse complement strand
GCATTTACCGATGCCAGGGAGGATCGGAAAGGAAGACTGGAAACGGCCTCGGAGGGGACCCTCTTTTTGGATGAGATCGGTAACATTCCTTTACGCTTACAACCAAAACTATTATCCGTGCTGCAAAACCGTGAAATTCAACCCATCGGTTCCAACCACTCGATCCCCATTGATGTTCGGCTGATCACGGCAACAAATGAGGATCTTTTTCAACTGGCCCGCAAAGGGTTATTCAGGGAAGACCTGTTGTACCGGATCAACACCATTCAAATCGAAATTCCTGCTTTGAGGGATAGGCTGGAGGACGTTCCCGATTTATTGGATCTTTTTCTAAAAAAATACGGACTCAAATACCAGAAGCCAGACCTGGCACCAAAAAGGAAAATAATTGAAAAACTCCAAAATCATACCTGGCCGGGCAATATCCGGGAATTTGAACATATTGTAGAAAAAGCCGTGATATTGTGTGAAGAAGATACTTTACATGAAAGTGATTTTGTTTTTCAGGGAAATAAATCACAGGCTTTAGCTTCGCTAAAACTACAGGAAAACGAAATAATCCTGATTCATAAAGCATTAAAAAAATCATCAGGGAATTATTCGCTGGCAGCGAAAGAGCTGGGGATCAGTCGAAAGACATTATATAATAAGATGAATAAATATAGAATTTGAAAACACATACAAACTTCTCTTCACTCATCATAGTTCAGGTGATGCTTATCTTTATAACCTGTTTTATTATCAATTGGTCATTTTTTCAGCCACATCTCGTGTTGGCACCCTTTACATTTACAGTTATCCTGATTATCCAGGTCATCACTTTAATCCAATTTATCAGGCGATCAAATAAGAAACTGTCGCTTTTTATGGAGTGGATTAAAAATGAAGGCCTTTCCGAACGTTTCTCGAAGATTGAATCCGAGGGTTCCCACAAGCACCTGAACAATGCTTTTAATGAAATTATTGAAATTATTGCCCATTCGAGAGCGGAGAAAGAGAGCGGACAATTTTATTTTAACCAGACATTGGAAGCCATGGGAACTTCCATAATTTCCTGCAGCGATGATGACAAAATAGATATTTTTAATCCGGCATCTCAGTTTTTGCTAAAGACCAAGCCTATAAAAACGATAACCGGGTTCAGGAAGAAATTTCCTGAATTTGTAGAATTTATGTTATCGCTTAAAAGCAATGAACAGGCGATCTTCAAAATTGAAATTGGAAATTCACTTCATATGCTGAGTACAAAGTGTGTGGATTTTAAACTTCAAGATAAAACTATCCGGTTGATATCGTTCCAGGACATCAGCAACGAACTGGCCAACGAGGAGCTGGAGGTATGGCAAAAGATGATCAAGGTGCTGCGCCATGAGATTATGAATTCCGTGACACCTATCAGGAGTCTGACTTCCACATTGATCAGGCTGGTATCGAAAGATGGCCATACCAGGATGCGTGATGATCTTTCTGATGATACCATTTCAAATATTTTCACAGGCCTGCAGGCCATCGAAAAAAGGAACCAGGGCATGCTGAGTTTTGTGGAATCCTATCAAACCCTGTCTAAAATAAAGGTTCCTGAATTTACAAAAGTCAATATTTCGGATTTGTTTAACAACCTTGCAACGCTATTGGGTGAAGAATTAAAAACCCACAACATTCGATTGGCGTCGAAAATGATCCCTGCCGATATTCAGATCAATGCTGATGAAAAACTTATCATGCAGGTCTTGATGAACCTTGTAAAGAATGCCATCGAATCGCTGGATCGTACAAAAGAGGGTTTAATAAACCTGGAAGCTTCCCTTGAAAACGGTTCATCTGTTATTATAAAAATTACAGATAACGGGTCGGGGATCAACCGGGAAATCATCGATCAGATTTTTATTCCGTTTTTCTCCACCAAAAAAGAGGGTTCAGGCATCGGGTTGAGCCTTTCCAGACAGATTATGCGGTTACATCAGGGACGGATCTCGGTACATTCGATTCCGGGGGAGGGAACTACCTTTATCCTGACATTTTGATTTTTTCTTATTAGAAGGTGAATTCAAACTCATTAAAATTGTCTTATTTCCCGAAATTCTTATTTGTCCCCCAATAAATCTCTCCTTCGTGATAGAAATATAATGCCCATTCCAAACTATCGTCAAATACAATCAAATCATCCGTGGCTTCATAAAAAAAGCTATCCCAGTATTTCACGACATATTTCCATTTGGTTTTCATTGAGGTTTCGCTATCCCATGACAGATAAACGGTTTTGTCGAATGGCAATGCTCGTTGAAAAAGCCATTTTTTTATTTCTTTTTCATCCCCTCCAATTATTCTGGCGTTGTCACTTGTCCTGAAAAAGGCATTTTTGAAAGGGTGTTGATCGAGTAAAGTGGATTTAATGATAAAATCATCAAGGTAATTGGATGCCTCTCTGTCCAATGGTTTTAGTTCCCCCAGGTGGTCATCGGGAAGAAGGTTGTATTTCTCGTCTGTGAATCTCCAATTTAAGGGGAAATCGTGTATTGAAATTATATGTATGTCTATATTGTTAAAGTCCATTTTTTGCGTATTCTTTATAATTAGTGAACGCACCTACCGTATCACCGTTACCGTACCCTTCTTCTCAATTTTCTGCCCTTCGAAAGTCTTGCATGAAATCAAATACACATAGGCACCCGAGGTAACATATTGCCCTTTATAGTTTCCATCCCAGCCTTCATCCAGGTTGTCGGATTCAAAAATAAGCTGCCCCCATTTATTAAAGATCAGCATCTGATATCCCTCCGCATCCACAAAAACGGTCTCGGGTTTGAATTCGGGTTTTGGATCCCTGCCGGGTGTAAATGCATTGGGAATTGAAATGCCTGATTCGTTAGTGATCTCAACCTCATTTGAGATGCTGCTCAGCCCCTGCCCACCAAAAGGGGGCACCCCATCGTTTTCAATAGCATGAACCACATAACTAAAAACACCCCCGACATCGGATAGCTGTGAAATATCATCTGCAAAGGAGGTGGTTCCATCTGGCACAACTCCCAACTCATCCACCGGATTGGCAACGCCATCAATTTTCCTGTAAATTCTGTATTCCCTGATCCCTGAAAATGTCCATCCTTCATATTCATTCCAGGATAATTCAATCCGCTCACCATCCGATGATGGGATTCCCTGAAGAAACACCGTTTTCGAGGGATTAATTGAGGCACCTCTCTCCACACCGCAGGCATCACAAACCTTTATCCGGTAGTAATAACTCTGTGAATTGAACTCAGCCTCACTGTCGATATAGGTTGTTGCGGGTTGAAAATTACCCTGGTGATCGATCTCGGCAATTGTATCATAACTGAAGCCGTTTTCTGATCGTTGAACAATGTATTTGGATATTTGGGCCTGTTGATCCTCCGCCCAGTCCAGTTTCACATACGTGTTGTTTTCAACAGTCACAAGATTTATATATGGATCTCCAGGTAAGGCAGGGTAATCAGTAAAGACATCCCGCCGGCAGGAGGAGGAAGTTTTTAGCGTGTCGGACAGATTATTAAAGGCACGTATATAATAGGTGTATTTGGTATTGAGGCCAAAACTGGTATGCGACCAGGTTGTATCCCCGGGACCGGTGGTAGTTAATTTATAGAAAGGCCCTTCATTTTCAGAGATGTAAACCCAATACCCACCGAGTTCAGGATTCATATGGATATAGGAAGTCCATTTAAGCTCAATGGATTGTGCACAGGCTTCGTACTGCGGTGGATAAAAATGTATGGTTTTCAACTCTTTTGAATCGGGGATATAACTGCTTTGTCCCTGGTCATTAATGGCCAACACCACATAGGTTGAAGATTTAGCACAGGGGCCTGCTGTAAGGTCGAGAAATGATGTATCGTTAAGGTTATTGTTTCCTCCGATACTGTCCCACAAAAATCCATCAGCCCTTTCGATGACATACCTGCTCGTATTTACCGTGCTTTTATACCACGACAGAAATACAATATCACCTGTCGTACTTATACTTACCGTATCCATCCTTACAGGTGGGGGCTCATCCTGGCCCAATACCGGCTGTATCAAGATCATCATTGCCAGTAAGGTCAGCAAATTCCATAGTAAGATTCTATTTTTCAGCATACCAAAAATAAACGCCCTTCTCTTTGATTGTGTTGCCTAACTGTTAAAATATTGATTAAATTACCTTTATGTTGACAGGTCATCACCTACTACCAATTGATACATGGAGTTGGGGTCAAGGTGTAACCGTGCAATGTTTAAAACTTCTTCCCGGGATATCTCCTTTACAATCCTGATAAATTCATTGTAAAAACCCATATCCAAATCATAATCCAAAACTGCTTTCAGCAACTCCGACAGGGCAAACGGCCCATCGGCACTGCGTAGCAAATTGCCCAGAATATAATTTTTAACCAATTCCAATTCCTCATCCTCAACATATGAAACCCGTAGCTTTTCAATTTCTTTATAAATCTCTGTTATCGCCTGCCCGGTGACGGCATTCCCCAATTCCGATGCAATAAAAAACATCCCGCCATGTTGAAATGACACCAACGCCGAACCGATCCCATAGGTAAATCCTTTGTCTTCCCGTATGTTTTTCATTAGCCTCGAACCAAAATAACCGCCCAGAATGGTGTTGACCACCTGGAGCTTTAAAAAATCAGGATGCTTTTTATTGAAAATTGCATGGCCTATTCTTACAGCAGATTGTAAGGTGCCCTCTGATTTAACAAAATGCTCCCGTTGAGATTTGGGAAGGATTTCAGCGCTGTATTTTAATGTTTTTGATTTTTCAATTTTGTGCCTGCCAAAGAATCTATTGAGTTTTTCAATCGGATCAGATACCGGGTTTCCTGAAATAATTATCCTGAAAGAACTGCTTTTGTATGAAGTTTCATAAAAATCCTGAAGCAGTTGGCGGGGTATATCAGCGTAATCATCCGGTTTTGCATATTTTCCGTAGGGATGGGTTTTTCCATAAATCACTGATGGAAAAATTTGCCTGGATAAAAAGCTCACTTTCTTCAAGTTCACCAGATGTTGTTGCAGGCTCTTTTTTACGATGGTCTCAACCTCATCTTCAGGAAATACAGGCCGAAAAATAACTTCATGAAGTATGGGCAATATGTTATCCAGATGTTTGTCAAGACAAAATAATGTTAACTGTGCATCATCCCTGGAGGTGAATACTTTTAAATAGGCCCCATAAAAATCGAGTGATTCTGCAATCTGCTTTGAATTAAAACTGCTTGTCCCCTCCCTCATGCATTTATTGGTAAAATGTGCAACCAGTGGCTGCGGCTCGAAATAGGACCCCGCATCGAAATTAAAATCAATCTTAACCAATTCCTGCTCACCTGACCTGATGAAAAATACAGGTATCCCATTACTCAGGTGATATACTTTAGGCTCAGGAAGGTTAACCATCTGAATTTTATCTGCATGCGGCCTTTGTGTTCTGAAACGATTATCATCAATCATGGTTACTGGCATTAGGATTATTTCAATATTTGCTAATCGGTTTGAGTAGATTTATAAATTAAAAGGGAACTGTTGTCATCGTTCAAAAAACGGGATGCAGTATTTTTAATGTCTTTTTCGCTTACTGCCATGTATTTTTCAACTTCCTGGTTTACAAGCCCGGCATCCCCTAAAATTTCATAGAAAGCCAGGTTCATAGCTTTTTCAGTAATATTCGTCTGTGAGAAAATATGTGATGCTTCTATTCTGTTTTTCACTTTTTGAAGCTCTCTTTCTCCAACTTCAACTAACTTGATTTTGTTTATCTGATCAGCAATAGCTTCCCGTGATTCCGGAATTTTTACACCGGGATTCAACTTCCCGGCAATTACGAACAATCCTTCATCAATACTCCCTGTAATGTAAGCTGTTAATTCGCTGAACATTTTCCGTTTCATAACCAGTTCACTGTACAACCTGGAGGAATTCCCACTACCGAGTATGTCCGAGATCAAATCCATGGCATGGTATTCAGGACTGTTTCTTTTACACATGTGCCAGGCCATATAAACGGCATCCTGTGGAACATTTCTTACAACCTCCAGCGTCCGGGGTTCTTTTTGAACAGGCTCTACAGGCAGATCCCTACTTACAACTCCCTGGTTTTTAATATTCCCAAACCATTTTTCAGATAACTCCTTCGCACGGTTCAGTTCAATATTTCCGGATAATACAAGAACCGCATTATTGGGATTATAAAACTTTTTGTAGAATTTTATTACATCGGAAATTGTTGCATTTTCGATATGGGAGGGCTCTTTCCCGATTGTTGACCACATATAAGGATGAGCCTTGTAAGCCAATGGCCTCATCAAGAGCCAAACATCCCCGTAGGGCTGGTTGAGATGGGTCTGCTTGAACTCTTCCACAACCACATCACGCTGAATGCCCAGGCTTTTTTCAGTAATGGCCAGTTGATACATCCGGTCTGATTCGATCCAGAAACCGGTTTCGATATTTTGCCAGGGTACGGTAAGATAATAATTGGTCAGGTCGTTGGTTGTAAATGCATTGTTTTCACCACCCACCATCTCAAGAGGCTGATCAAATACAGGTACATTGGCCGATCCGCCAAACATCAAATGTTCGAAAAGATGTGCAAATCCTGTCCTGTCAGGACTTTCATCGCGGGCGCCCACCATATACAACACATTCATCGACACCAATGGTGTTGATTTATCAAGGTGAACAACAACACGAAGTCCGTTGCCAAGGGTAAATTTATGGTAATCAATCATACGCAAAAGTCATTTTACTGTCGCAAAAAAAAATTGATCAAAGCGTTTTAATGCATAATTTCAATTATTTCGGGCATCAAAGGTATTCAAAAATTGCGCTATTCAACCACTCTTAGATCTAATTATTTGTATAAATACCCAACAAGCTTATACTTAATACGTACCTGATTCAAAATATTATTATTATCATCTCGCACATTGGCTCAAAAAAAACCGGGGTTTTTCAATTTTTAGGTTTTTTAACATAAGTTATTAACAAATGAAGGGAATGAAAAATGGTCAAAATTCACAAAAGACACCTCTGGCACTTTTTTTGTTAGTTGGGAATTTTCTAATAAAGAACCAATTAAAATTAAATTTAGATGATTGTTTTTATTACTGTTTATCAATCTTTTAATAACTTATTGAGCAAAGAATTGAAAAAAAAATGAATTTTCTAAGAATTTTATATATTTTTATCGCCAAATCAATTTAATCAAAAGTTTTCAGACTTTTTTAACTTTTTAACCCTTCTTTTAGCCAATTATTTAACAACTGAAGTCATTGTATTTGTTTTTTTAGTTACATATTTGACAATTATATATACGAAAAAGAAAGGGGAAGTTATGTATTTTTGTTATTACTGTTTCAAAGCGAAAGCTATGCTTTTGGCTTTGGTGCTAAGTATAATATTGGCAGGTAATAGTATTGCGGGTCCATTTACACCTACACAGAATAAAAAGAAGGATTTCACAGAGTTCTTCGATCCTGAGTCATATAGAATCATTCATAAATATAATAGTGATTTTGTGATCCTACCCAGTGATTCAACTGTTAGGAATGGCTCCAAAGGTGCTTATGATTACCCACCAACCTGGAATATGGTAATAAACACCGGGGGATCAGTTAATCCGTTACTTATAACCATTAACGACGTAGCAGAGATCACCATAAACGGTGAACAAATTCAACCCGGGGATTGGATTGGGGCATTTTATGAGGATAACGATGGATCACTCAAATGCGCAGGTGCCGATTACTGGCAGGCAGAGGGCATAATTTTCAGTGTTTTTGGTGACATTATGTCAACTCCTGATAAAGAAGGCTTTGGCTATGCTGAAAGCCTGAACTGGAGGATTTTTTCATGGGAAACACAGTCAACTTATGATGTTGATCAATATGCGTTTGACCCGGCTTACCTAACCTATAACAAATGGTACCCACTTGGTTTCGTCATTGTTTTGAAGTTAAATTGCTTTGAGGATATCATTGTGAAAGCCAATTCAGTTCCTGAGATACTCTGCAGTTCAGGGGATGTAACCCTTGATGTTGAAGATATCCTGACAGGCACAGGGAGTTTAACATACAATTGGTCCTCCATACCTGAGGGATTTAATTCCAATGAAAAATCTCCCATATTTACTTTAGACGAATCGGTAACATTTGTGGTTGAAGCCACCGATGGCGCTTCTACAGCCAATAGTCTCGTACAGGTATTTGTTACTGAAAATCCTGTAGTTGATGCAGGAAATGATCAGGACGTGTGTGGTGTATCCAGTGTTTCGCTTTCGGGTACGGCATCAGATTACCTGGATCTAATATGGGAAACATCGGGAGATGGTTTATTTACCGACCCAAATGCATTGATCACCGAATATCAATTGGGTGATAGTGATTTTACCAATGGCCAGATAAATTTAACACTAACTGTCAACCCATTGGAACCGTGTACTTTGGTAGTAAGCGATCCTTTGGATATCCTGCTTTATCCGGCACCTGAACCAGTAATTTTGGTGGCTGATACAAATACCTGCGGTGGCCTTCCTTATAGCCTATCAGGATCGGCATCCAATTACTATTCACTTGAGTGGACAACATCAGGTGATGGTGCTTTCTCTGATCCCTATTCCTTAAATCCAACTTACACTCCAGGAAGTTCAGACGAAAACAATGGCAGTGTTCTCCTAAGCCTTGTCGCTACAGGTATCTCTCCTTGCAATATCCAGCGTTCGGACAACATAACCCTGCTCATCCATGACCAGGCCTATGTATATGTTGGCGTGGATCAAACCATGTGTGAGCCGACCTATTTTCAAACCAATCCGAATGCACATGATTATTC
>JABMQA010000570.1 GCA_013203545.1 Bacteroidota bacterium | reverse complement strand
GCATAGCAACCGGCATATTCCCTTTGGGTTTTCCTATTGCGTTGGCGGACATGCGGTGGATAGCGAAGGCGGAAAAGTAGTGGAAAGGGAAGTTGGAAGGGTGGAAAGATGGAAGGAGAGGGCTAAAGTCAGTGCAAAGAAGAAATTACCTGACAGTGACATGATTTTATTATTACTACATATCTTTATCCGTGTTCAATAACGCATGTGCCTGGCTTGAAATTTAATACTTAAACACCTGAACACTTTAACAGCCGAACACATTAACACCTGAACACATTAATACTCAAACACATTTTCACAACTCATAAAACACCTTTTTACATTTAAGATATATGCCCACACTCCTTCATATTGATACCGCCACACAATTTTGTTCCGTTGCATTGAGTATCGGGGGCAGGGCTATTGAAATTCGATCGACGAACGAAAAAAATGCACACTCCAAAGTCATTACAACATTTATCGACGACGTCCTGAAAAACGCCTCACGCACGTTAGGTTCGCTGGATGCCATTTGTATCAGCATGGGCCCCGGATCATATACAGGGCTTCGAATTGGGGTTTCCACGGCAAAAGGCCTTTGTTATGCGATCGACAAACCCTTGATTGCAGTAAGTACACTACAGGCCATGGCGAATGGAATGACAACAAAAATTAATGGATTTCAGGGAAACAAGAATGAGATTTTATTCTGCCCCATGATCGATGCCCGCAGGATGGAAGTATATTCTGCAATCTACGACAAAGGTCTGAAGGAGGTAAGGGGTATCAGGGCTGAAATTATTGAGGCCAATTCGTTTTCGGAATACATGAAGGGCCAGGCGATGGTATTTGCCGGTGATGGGGCCGAAAAATGCAAATCATTGTTTTTGAATCAACCGAATGCTGTTTTTCTTGATGATTTTGAACCCAGTGCTGCGTATATGGTTTCACTTGCGGTTGAAAAGTATTTCATACGGAAATTCGAAGATGTTGCATACTTCGAACCCTTTTACCTGAAAGATTTTATCGCTGGAATTCCAAAAGTGAAAGGATTGTACACGTAAGGTTACAATTTGTAACTGATCCCCGTAAACCATGAGATGGAATATGGATGGTAATTGAGTGAACTACCTGAATTAACCGGTGAAAGTGAATATTTAAAAACAGGGTCAAAATTGATGGTCAGTTTTTTCGAGACCAGGTATTGCAGCCCTATACCAACAACACTGTTATAGATCATCGGTTTTATATTTTCAGTGGTACCGGTTTCTATTTTGTTCCCGTCAAGGCTGAAATACGATCGGTTGTTCACCAGAATGCCCGGACTTAAGCCACCCAAAAGATTAATCGAGAATTTTTTATCAAGCAATCTGTATTTCAGTATCATGGGCACTTCAAGGTAATCCAGGTTCTGGACAAAAGTACCATTTATGGTATAGTCACCCGGAATAGAGTCTTTCGGACTTTGGATATGCTGGACCATAACCCGTTCAAACTTGGTAGGGTTTATTGTCACCGTACCCCCTGATGTAGCCAGTTTAAAAAGATTATTGCCATCCTGGGCATCATAGGCAACCACATCGTTATTTTCCTGTCCGATTCTCGAAAGGTACAATCCCGAACCGAGGCTCAACCGGTTGTTTATGCTATAACTGAGATTAATACCTCCGGCAATGGTAACAATACCGCTCTCAATGTCCTCAAGGTAATCTTTTGGGATTTCTTCGTCAGGTGTATAAATGGCATTCCCACTCAGGGTTCTGAACGAATATACCGGTGAAATCTGCCCCCCGATACTCCAGTTGGACTGGTTTTGCTTTTGAGCATCAGCCAGAATTTCATCAGCAAGCGCATGACTATCGCCCACCAGAAGTGCATGTAATTCTTCCGGTGTCATCTGTTCCAGTTCTTGCCGGTTAAACTCAGCCATGGTATTCGTAAATATGCCGGAACCTGGTTGCAGATTCCATCCCATATAATCAATAATACCATGAGATCCTGTATGATCATCGAGGTTAATGCGATTGACTATTTTTTTGGCAAGACCTGCAATTTGTAAATTTTGAGACCGGCCCTGGCTTGTTGATATCGTATTGGTAAAATTTTGTTGGGTTTCCTGTAGTTGTTCGTTTTTGCGGGTTGGGATTAATGGTTTCTGTAATGGTTCAAACTGGTTGGCAGGTAGCGTTTCTGTTTTCTGATTGCTTTCCACTGTTTTCTCACCGCTGCCCTCAGGGTCTGTTTGGTCATTGGATGGTGCCTCGCTGATATTTTCAGTTGAAACTTCCGTTAAGTTCTCGTTAATGTCGGATTTGGAATATTCGGATAAGAAATAGCCGGCTCCAAACGCAAGCAAAAGCAATACAGACGCGGCAGCCAGTTTTGTGTACCAGAAAACCGAACGCTTCTTTGCCATAGGGTGCAATGAATTATTCAGTTTTTCCCAGGCATTGTCAGGTGCCTGCGATTGATATCCAATCAGGTATTTCTTAAAAAAGTCGTCAATATGTCTCTTTTCTTTATCCATTTATCTCTTTAGATGAAACGTAAAAATACTTTTTCACCTTTTTTTGAAGAATTGTCCTTGCGCGTGCCAGGTTTGATTTTGATGTCCCTTCCGAAATATTGAGCATTTCGGCAATCTCTTTATGTGAGTAACCTTCAAGGGCAAACAGGTTAAAAACCATCCTGTATTGTGGGGATAGGTCCTGTATTAACCCAATCAGGTCGTCGGCTGAAATATCGCTGATGATTTGTTCCCTTTCGATACCTTCAAAGGCTTCAAAGCTTTCCTGATCCAATACATACAGCGGGCCTTTCTTCCTGTATTTTTCCAATGCAGTATTGATTATAATTTTTCTAATCCAGCCTTTAAGTGAGCCTTCTCCCTTAAATCCTGAGATATTCTGAAAAACTTTTAGGAATCCTTCATGGAGCGTATCTTCTGCTTCAGCATGGTTGGGCGAATAATACAGGCTCGTTCCGAACATTTCACTTGAAAATAAATTGAACAGGGCTTGTTGAGCCTTGCTGTTTCCATCAATACAACCTTTTATGATCTCTTTTTCGTTCAAGCCTGCAAGTAAGGTTTAGGATTTTTTGCCTTTAGCACAATCACAAATTTACACAATTCCTTCAAAGAACGATTTTCACAGTCAATTATTAGGATGGGTTGTTTAAATAAATGGTTGCGTCACGAGAATAAAATATTGGTTGTTAGAATAAAATAATTTTAGCATCGTTGGTTGATGTATTAAACAAAAAGATGGATTAATTTTTTTTATTTTTTTACGCAACCATTTTTAAACCTTTAACGTCTTAGTC
>JABMQA010000569.1 GCA_013203545.1 Bacteroidota bacterium | reverse complement strand
GTGCAGTATTGTCCTGGGCTTTAGCCCAAATAACTCATTTTGTGGGCTAAAGCCCGATTTGGTTGGGTTCGCCTAATCCCTGGCATAAATGCCAGGGCTAATCAAATTTAAATATCATTTTTGGACAGCTTCTTTGTGAAAATGGAAATTTTTGTTATTCGGCGGTCATCGGTGGTCATTGATTGTCATTCGGTGGTCGTTGTTGATCCTAACGACAACGAAGCAAATGACAACAAATGACGTCCGGCTACTGACGGACAAATGACAATAGTACAATGAGCAGCACACCTGAAAAAAAGATCCGCTTTGAATATATCGACCAGTTCCGTGGTTTAGTGGGCATCCTGATGCTTGTAGGACATAGCTCCTATTATTTCAATTCAGTGTGGAACTATCTCGATCCGCTTGATCCGCTATTTGGATCCTGGGGTCAGTTTGTCCTCCGGTACATGGGATACCTCTGTGCACCCGGCTTTTTAATGATGAACGGAGCCATGGTATGGTGGTCCTATCACCGGCGAATTGCAAAAGGGGTTCCTGACTGGACCGCCCGCTGGCACCTTATCCAAAGAGGCCTTTTCCTGGTGGTTCTGCAAATGACATGGGTAAACGCTTCGTGGGGTGGTTTCAAAGTATTCCAGCCCTGGCACATTGGGATCATTGCCTGTATTGGCCTTGCCATGATTCTGCTCACTTTAATCGTAAACTTTCGATGGCAGCTTCGGCTCCTTATCGCGCTGACAATCCTTGTTATCCACCCATTTCTGCTCCGGATTCCTTACGATCCTGAAGTTTCCTGGCAACAGGTTTTGATGCAAACATTCATCGATTCAGGCAAGTTTAACAAATACCCGGTTTTACCCTGGTTTGCCCTGGCAATACTGGGATCTGTAATGGCAACAGGTTGGCTCGAAGCCTGGAAGACAGATAAAAAACGAATCTATATGGGCCTCGGAATTGCCCTAACAGCATTCCTGGTTGCTATCGTTATACGTATGGGCCGCGGATACGGCAACATCTCTCCTTTTTCCGATTTCGGTACGTATTCATTTTTCCTGGACCAGAAATATCCACCGAGCCTTTTCATGGGTCTCTTGTCGTTTGGCGCAGTGGTTTTGGGAGTTTCCATATTCATTGCAATAGGGAAAGTAGCCCCAAAACTCTTAACGGTTTTTAGCATCCCGGGAAAGGTACCGCTCTTTTTTTACGCAGTGCACCTTGCAATTATGGGCGTATTTGTAAAACGAATGGACTTCTTTTACCGTGATGGCGGAATACTTGCTACATTCATAGGAGTGGCTGTGATGCTGGTGGTGATGCTTCCGCTGTGTAAATGGTTTTTCGGTGTTAAACGCCGAAGTAATAATTATTTCATCCAAATGATGTAACCAAGGGGGGAAATGATAATGAAAAAGATACAACTGATTGGGTTTACAATGTTCCTGACAACCTTCCTGCTGCTGTTAATAAACGGGTGTTCAAGTCGTATGGAAACCCCCGTTATGGCTGATGATTTAACGGCTGTTTATCCTTCAAAGAATGTTGATGATATTACGGCGAAAATTTCGCTTTGCAGAGACGTTACTAAGAAGACTGGTGAGCGTATCGGTGAGGGAATGGTTTTCACAATCATGGAAAAAGAAAGCATACACGTTATTGTGGACATGGAGAACCGTTTCGCCTATGGCAACCGGGATCTTATGTTCCACATCGACTGGATCGGACCGGATAACGAATCATTTTACCGGAAACGAATCGACCTCCCACCCGATGATTCCTCCTTCACAATAAGTAGTTCCATAGCAATTGATCCCGACAGACGACTACCAGGGGAATACACCACACGGGTATATCTATTCCGTGAACTGATTGCGGAGAAGAAATTTGATATCCTTCCTGAATTCCAGATTAATCCTTCGATGGGTGAAGGAATTAAAGCCGGTATTACACTCTATAGAAAAAAAAGTAAGAAGTCCGGCAAATTAATCGGTGAGGGAACAGAATTTATTATTAAGAATAAAGAGAAGGTCCGTACCATTATCAACCTGGAGAACCGATTCATCTATGACGACCAGGAACTGATATTCCACATCGACTGGACCGGACCGGACGGGAAGTCCTTTTACGAAAAAGAGATCGATCTCTCTCCCAATGACACCTCCTCCACCATCAATAGCTCCATATCAATCTCACCCGGCAACCGACAACCCGGAGCATACAGTTTACGGCTATACCTGTTCCGCCAGCTGATTGCTGAGAAAAAATTTAATCTCCTCCCGGAATCCCGGACCGCTCCTGCTAAGTCTGAATAAATGGAGCCTAAATTGAAAATAAATTGTACTCACTTGTTTATCGGAGTATTTTTTATATCACAGGTAGTAGAAAGAATAAAAATTACCTTTGTGTCTGCAAAAATTAATTAATTCAGGCAACTTTGTAAAAGTTGTATCGTCTTAACAATGCAATGATTACAGGAGATCTAATTTATATAAAGATCTGAATTTAAAGGATCACCACCTTGTTGTTGGTTTTACTAATTAAAAAAGAAATTGTTATGATTAAAAAATTACTCCTCGTACTGTTAATTTCAGCATTAATGCCATTCAACATGAAGGCTGAATGGGTATCAATCGATAAAAATAAAACATCGAATTCCCCTCCGAAAGTCACGTTAATCAGCGATGATAATAGCAGTACCGTCATTAAAATTGAAATATCCGGATTCAACATTACAGATTTCAAGACGGATGGAAAAACATACCAGTCTGTGGATTTACTTACTGACATTTTCTCTGCCGGCCCTGGTAATCCTGAGCTGCCCTATTTGGCTAAAGTACTGGCCATACCTGATCAGGCCGGTATTTCATTTGAAGTTTTGGAAACAGGAACAGCTCAAACCTTTACAAACATATATTTACCACCTGCGCGATTAAGTTGGATTGAAGGTGACCCGGAGCCTGCTTATGAAGAAAACACGCAGGCTTATCAATCTGATGATGTTTACCCAAAAGAACTGGTTAAAATTGACCCTCCTGCGATATTTCGTGATTTTCGCATTGCCCGTGTCTCGGTTTTCCCGATTCGCTATGTTCCGGCCAAAAAGGAGTTGCAGGTAGTTTC
>JABMQA010000568.1 GCA_013203545.1 Bacteroidota bacterium | reverse complement strand
GATTTTAGAGAGATTAGATTCCTCAGTCCCTGCGCTCCTGCCAATGACAAAATTGCTGGCTGTTACAGAATTAAACCTGTCATTCTAATTGGAAAACCTTTTTTCAATCACCTTCCAGTCGAGCACTTTCCAGAAGTTTCCGACATATGCCGGCCTCTTATTCTGAACATCCAGATAATAGGCATGCTCCCAAACATCGCAGGTTAACAAGGGCTTCTTCCCATCCCTGAGCGGATTGGCTGCATTGGAGGTCTGGACAATCTCGAGGCTTCCATCCGTATTGGCTGCCAGCCATGCCCAGCCAGAGCCGAACAAAGTTGCTGCTGCATTGGCGAAAGCTTCCCTAAATTTTTCAAAATCCCCAAAATCCCTGTTGATGGCTTCTGCAAGATTACCCTCCGGAGCAGTTGCAGGATTATTCGAAAACTGGTCGAAATAAAAGGTATGGTTCCATACCTGGGCACCATTGTTAAAAATTCCGCCATCGGCTTTTTGAATGATGGTTTCAAGGCCGGCACCTTCAAAACCGGTTCCTTTGACCAGACCATTCACTTTATCGACATATGCCTGGTGATGTTTGTCGTGATGAAATTCAAGTGTTTTTTTTGTAATGTACGGCTCAAGTGCATCGTAAGCGTACGGTAATTGTGGTAATTCGAACATGATGTAAAATGTTTTTAGGTTTATAAAATATATTTATGTGTTCATTTTAGTTTGTCATTGGTTGTCATTCACTTCGCTGTCATTGGTTGTCATATGGTTTTGCTGTTATAGGTTGTAATGAACCATCAGTTGGCAATCAAACTTAAAATTTCCAATTAACTGGCAAATGAATAAAACCCCGATGACTACTATAGACTACTAATGTCAATTGAATGACCACCAATGACTATCAAATGACAATTTATTCTTCCCTTCTTTCCACTTCAATGGTAAAATCCGCCACAAGTGCAGCCAGTGCGCCAACAGCAGCAAAAACGGGCAGGAGCACCGCCCCTATCACACCTACCGTTACCGGAATTTCAAGGAAAGTTTTACCTTCATCATTTTTAATGATGATTCTGTTTACATTTCCTTCGTGGATAATCTCTTTGATTTTTTTCAACAGCTCATCGCCGGAAACATGGAAGTTGTTTTTTTCACTCATAATTATTTTTCTATTAATTCGACCCAAAGATATTTGATTTGAATGGAATTTTTAATTTTACGCCTTCCAAAATTTATCCTGGCAGTGACTTTTAGGAAAAATTAACTTTACTGATCAATAAATACATTTGCCGTTTCAATGTAATGGATATGCCGCTTCAAAAACTATTCAAAACGCTTGGCCCGGGCCTTCTCTTTGCAGGGGCGGCAGTTGGTGTTTCGCATCTTGTACAATCAACCCGGGCAGGAGCGGGTTTTGGTTTTGAGTTGGTTTGGATACTCATCATCGCCAACATATTAAAATATCCGTTTATGGAGTTTGGGCCACGCTATGCCACCGCAACAGGCAAATCCCTTATCGATGGTTACTTTAAAATTGGCAAATGGGCACTCATCCTTTATGTAGCATTAACCCTGGGCACCATGTTTGCCATTCAGGCTGCCGTTACCATTGTAACGGTCGGCCTTGTCAGCAGTATTTTCGGACTGCAAATGAGCCCGGCACTGGTTACGGTACTCATCCTTTTTCTTTCGATGGCCGTACTTGGATTAGGACATTATTCAACCCTGGATAAAATCATCAAATTCGTGATCATCACCCTTGCCCTGTCCACACTTATTGCTGTTATTTACGCATTTAGCCTGGGATTTTATAATCCAGCATCACTTTCAGGAAATTTCAAATGGACAAAACATGTTGACATTCTTTTCCTCATTGCATTCATCGGTTGGATGCCGGCACCCATCGACGTTTCGGTGTGGCATTCACTGTGGTCTGTAGCTAAAGAAGACCAGCTTGGGGAAAGACCAACTTTAAGTCAATCGCTGTTGGATTTTAAAATCGGTTATATTTGCGCTGCGTTTCTTGCTCTTTGTTTTCTCTCGCTGGGTGCGCTGGTGATGTTTGGAACTGGTGAGCAACTCTCGCCCAAAGGAACAGTTTTTGCCAACCAGTTGATCAGCATGTACACTAGCAGTATCGGAAATTGGGCCTATCCGTTAATCGCTATCGCTGCATTAACAACAATGTTCAGCACAACCATTACATGCCTTGACGCCTACCCGCGTGTTCTCAGGAGGGCTACAGTGTTGCTGGTCCCGGAAACAAGAAAAATGGACAAGTATTACAACAGGTTGTATTGGTTCTGGATAATTGTAGTCGTTTCCGGCACGCTACTCCTTCTGGGATATTTATCGGGATCAATGGGTTTTATGGTAGATCTGGCCACCACCATCTCCTTTATTACAGCACCCATCCTGGCCATACTAAATTTCAGGGTAATCACACACGGGCATGTCCCAAAAGAACTACAGCCAAAAACATGGCTAAAAATTTATGCCTGGATTGGAATTGTGTTTTTAAGTGCTTTTAGTATTTTTTATATGGTATGGGAATTCTTAGAAGCTGTCTAAAAATTGATGGAGAAATAAATAGCCCCGTCCTTCAGGTCGGGGAAAATGAAATTGTTCTATT
>JABMQA010000567.1 GCA_013203545.1 Bacteroidota bacterium | reverse complement strand
ATGTAATAGTAGTTGGTGCAGGGCATGCGGGCAGTGAAGCTGCTGCTGCTGCTGCAAATATGGGATCCAGTGTCCTTTTAATAACCATGAACATGGCAAACATTGCCCAAATGTCATGTAATCCTGCTATGGGTGGTATTGCTAAAGGACAAATTGTTCGGGAGATCGACGCACTTGGAGGCTATTCTGGAATTGTAACGGACCATACGATGATTCAATTCAGAATGCTGAATAAATCAAAAGGGCCTGCCATGTGGAGCCCAAGGGCACAAAGCGACCGAATGCTCTTTTCGATGAAATGGCGTGACATGCTTGAAAAAACCACCAATCTGGATTTCTGGCAGGATATGGTTGTGGAGTTAATCGTAAAAGATAATCGCGTATCTGGGGTCAGGACATACATGGGACAGCAAATAATGGCGAAATCCGTAATTTTAACAAATGGTACTTTTTTGAATGGTATAATACATATTGGTCAAAAGAAATTTGGTGGAGGTAGAATTGGTGAAAGGGCTTCCAAAGGCCTTACGGAAGCATTGAATGAAATAGGTTTTAACTCCTCCCGAATGAAAACCGGTACGCCCGTAAGAATAGATGGGCGGACAATTGATTTTTCAAAACTTGAGGAACAACCAGGTGATGAAAATCCGCAGAAGTTTTCTTTTACCGAAACCAAAGCATTAGCAAAGCAACGAAGTTGCTATATAACCTATACCAATAAGCTTGTTCATGATGCATTAAGAGTTGGTTTCCTCGACTCACCAATGTTTGCCGGTAGGATAGGGGGGATAGGCCCCCGGTATTGCCCATCGATCGAAGATAAAATTGAACGATTTTCTGATAAATCAAGCCATCAATTATTCCTGGAACCGGAGGGTTGGAATACTGAAGAATATTATCTAAATGGCTTCTCCTCGTCACTACCGGACCACATCCAATATAGTGCATTAAAAAAAATTCCAGGGCTTGAAAACGTTAAAATATTTCGGCCGGGCTATGCAATTGAATATGATTATTTTCCTCCCATACAGCTAAAATATTCGCTGGAAACAAAATTAGTGAGCAACCTGTTTTTTGCCGGACAAATAAATGGTACAACCGGATATGAGGAAGCGGCAGCCCAGGGCATAATGGCTGGTATTAATGCACATCTTAAAATCAATAATTTACCCGAATTTATCCTCTCACGATCGGATGCATACATTGGTGTCCTGATTGATGATTTGATCACTAAAGGTGTGGATGAACCGTATAGGATGTTTACTTCACGGGCTGAGTACAGGATACTATTACGCCAGGATAATGCTGATTTGAGGCTAACCCCATTGTCGCATAAAGTGGGTCTTGCTTCCTATGAAAGGCTGGAAAAAGTCAATTCAAAATTGGGGGCCATCAATGAATTCATTCGATTTCTTAAAAAGGAAAGTATTTCTCCGGATAGTATTAATTCGTTTCTTAATTCGATTGGTTCTTCTCCAATAAACCAGAAGGTAAAAATTGATTCCATTCTTTTACGTCCCGAGATTAGTATAATCGACTTAATTAATCAGATTCCCACGTTACAAAATTTTATTGCGGCCTCATCAAAAATTTCCAATGAGATTATTGAAGAAACAGAAATATTAATTAAATATGAAAACTACATTCGTAAGGAAGAGGAAATTGCTTACAAGCATCAGAAATTGGAAAATATTAAACTCAATGATAATTTTGATTATCACAAATTAAAATCACTTTCGTTTGAAGCTCGGGAAAAACTCTCAAAAATTCGCCCGAAAACCATTGGTCAGGCATCAAGAATTAGCGGGGTATCCCCTTCGGATATCTCTGTACTTATCGTATATTTAGGAAGATAAATAAAATGTTTCACGTGGAACAATTCAAAATGGAACACTTAGAACAATGCCCTGTATGCTTGGGTAATAAAATTGAACCTTATTTAGAGGTACAAGATTTATTTCTAACTAAAGAATTTTTTAAAGTTGTAAAATGTGTGTCGTGCAATTTTTGTTTACCAATCCCAGACCAGATGAGAAATCAATAGCAAAATATTATAAATCTATCAATTATTTATCACATTCGAAGCAAAGAAAGAATTTGACAAGTTTCCTCTATAATACTGTAAAGGGCATTTCATTAAAAAGTAAATACAAAATTGTTACTAAATACTACCCATCAGGATCTATTCTCGATCTTGGCTGTGGTACCGGTGATTTCTTAAATTATTTTGAAAACCGTGGTTGGCAAACTACTGGAATAGAACCTACTCCCGAACCAAGAAATTATGCAATAAATACCTATAAATTAAAGGTTTACGATATTTCAGAATTTGATAAACTAAACCCTAAATCATTTGATGTTGTTACCATGTGGCATGTCCTTGAACATGTTCATCAATTAAAAGAACAATTTGAGAGTAGTATCAGGGTTTTAAAGGATAATGGACTCTTAATCATTGCTTTACCAAATCAACAATCCTGGGATGCGCAGTATTATAAAAACTTTTGGGCTGCTTATGATGTTCCCCGGCATTTATATCATTTTACGCCTGAAACATTCAAAAAATTTATATGCAATTTTAATTTACAATTAGTGGAAACCTTACCAATGAGGTTCGATTCATTTTACGTTAGTCTCTTAAGCGAACAATATAAAAAATCCAAAGCTAAATATTTACTTTCGTTTTTTAACGGCATGCGCTCAAATTTCTATGCAGGCAAATCATCTATTAATTATTCCAGCATGATTTATCTTGTGAAGAAAAATAATTCGATTTAAACGATTTTGGCAAATTATTTGCCCTCTCTGGTACTTCACTATTAATTATTATTAATCGTTCGTTTAAACTCAAATAAATAGGTACTTTTATTTTCAATTTCCTTAATCATATGGCAAATGTTTTCATATCAAAATAAATATTCAAAATTATTTCTATATGGTCTGGCGGTTTTTATCCTACTCTTTGCATCCCTAATTACAGGTTGCTTTTTTAAGAAATCTTTTACCCTTGAAAATGCTACTTCAAAAATCCAAAATACTATTTTCATTAAAGACAACAATCTTTCTTCCATTATAAATCAAACATCAGAACATTTTTTGGAAAACGGTTCCCTGGGTACTGAAGGGTCAATTTCACTTCAGGGACATTTTCTTTCTGATGGATCAACCTTTAACATTTTTAAAAACGATTCTCTAATATATTGGTCGAATAATTCCTTTTCTCCAGGTGAATTAATCCTTGATTCCATTCCACCAATTTATCATTCCGGTAACGGCTTTTACAGAATTATCAGTAAAAAAAACGGAGATTACACTTTTGTCGGAATATATCTAATTAAGCATGATTATGCATATCAAAACGATTTTCTTATCAATACATTCCATACTTCATTCAGACTTCCATATGAAGTAAATATTGATTTATCTAAAAATACTTTTAATGTTTTTTCAGTAAACGAAGAATTTCTGTTCTCAATCGTTTCCATAGATCAAAGTTCAGTTTCTAACCAGGAATACACAATTCTATTTATTCTCTATTTATTTCTCCTCCTGGCATTAATTGGTCTTCTGTATGAAGCACACCATTACTTTTTCAAAAAGTATGGAAAGCATTTTATCTATATTTTTGGTTTTATTTTCGATTTAATCATACTACGATTCTTGATTTTTTATTTCAGGATTCCAAACATATTTGCCGATTCTCCAATATACAGTCCACAATACTTCGCACATTCCAACCTTATTCCTTCCCTTGCCGATCTCTTTTTGCACATATTATTTTTATTAATCATATCGATCTTTCTTTTTTATCAACTCAAATTTAATCTCAAAAAACTAAGGAAAAAACCCATATATAGATATTTCATAATTTTTACGCTTTTCCTTCACGTTTTCATTTTCTCCAATCTATATACATTCGTTATTAAGTCTCTCATTTTCGATTCCAACATATCTCTCGATCTGAATAACTTTTTTAGCTTATCCTTTTTAAGTCTATTCAATCTATTTATATTGGTTTCATCGGTTTTATCATATTTCTTTATTACCATCAAATTGTGCCTTTTTGCATTGAAGTACAGTAAGAATTTAACCACATATTATATTTTATCAATTAGCACTTTTCTTGTGTTTTTCATATACAAATTTATTTTTTCATCATTTGATATCTTCTTTTCTTTTTCCATACTATTTTATATTGTGT
>JABMQA010000566.1 GCA_013203545.1 Bacteroidota bacterium | reverse complement strand
GTGTCGGAAAGTAATATCCACGAAAACAAGGATTAAGACTTATACTTGATACACTTATCATTTGGCTCTCACCATGTCGGAAAGTAATATCCACGAAAACAAGGATTAAGACGTGACCGTCTAAGACAGTGGTTTTATTGGACTATAATAAAATCAATGTATTATGCCTAATTACGATGAAATAATAGAGCAATCACATGCCAATGTGAAAGCCTTGTATGCTAAACTAAATGAGTTAGAAGAATTGTATCAAAATATTTTGGATTTGTCGAAGCAGCCGGAAATTTTTGATGAAAAATTTCAACAGGTAGTAAAACTTTCTGAGGAATATACGGACGGTTTGGGATCGGCAATAAAAAAGTATTTGGAAGGAAATAATACCATGTTTGTGGAGAAATTGAGTGAGTTATCAGTCAGGTCAAAGGAGTTGGAGGGGGAGATTTCACGCTTAGCTGGTACTGATCTGGCAAAATCGTTTGAGGAATTGCAAAAAATATTTATTGATCAAACAAGGAAAGACTGGAAACTTGAGTTGAAAAAGTTTGACACGAAAATAAATGATCTGCACTCAAAAATCGCTGCCCTTGATGAACAAGTGCAACGTATCGAGAAAATTGATTTGGAAATGCATTTTGATAAACTCCAAAAAACACTATCTGAGATTTTTGGAGCCATCAATTCAATTAACATAACTCTCACCAACATAACTCAGAGTTTGACAAGTTTAGCTCAAATTTTAGGCTCAATGCAAACCAAGAGCGAAAAATATTTCAAAGAGACTACCCACCTTATAAATGATTTTAGTGAAACGACATTTAACCATTTAACTAACCAGGACAAAGAACTTAAGGGGAGTACAGAGTTAATTGAAAACAAAATAAATTCTCTGGTGGGTCAAATTGATTTTCTTAAAAAGGTAATTAGGAAGAATAGAATAATTCAAATTATTGGCATTACAGTAATTGTAATAATACTCATTTATAATATTTTCAAATGGTGATGACACAAATAATTTGAATGCAAATTTACTTTTCACATTTCGTTGGTCAACAACTTCATGTCTGACTATAAACATAAAATATCAAAATTAAATGACAATGAACCAATACCACTACCTTTATCACTACCCATATAAAATTGATATTGAACGAGGCTATATGCAGAAACGAAAGGATGGTACCTACTTTTATCTGGAAACAAGTAAGGAAATGAGCGAAGAGGAAATAGGTAGAATAACCTGTGATTATTTCTTTAATGAAGAAGAACACACTAACTGGTTGTGGTGGCTTGAAGGTGGCAGGCATGTATTTTCTTTTTCAAAAGAATTGCTCGAGATGTTAGAAAACACAGAGTTGGATGAAATAGACTATGAATCATTTAACCTTCCGGTTCAAGACTTCTATCTTTCATTAAAACCATTAAATAAAACTGTTTTAAAAAATTCTGATGCAATAATTGAAGGCGTTTATTTTCGAATTTTAGGAGATCCTTCACCAATACTTACAGATGAGGGAGTTATTGTCTTGCCTCCCAATTTTTATAATCAACTAATTTTCAGCTTTGTAGGGGACTTTGATGGTTTAATACTAGAATATTATGACCCTATCTGGCATAAATTGGGTAAACAATATGGTAGTATTGATTTTTGGAATTTTGATTTGGCATTTTATAAAGACCAAAATCTAAGGCCTCTATCAGAATGTCAAGAGGAAGCATCGGGATGGTTTAGAGCAATGTACTTTCCTGAGGATAGTTCTCAGGTAACGGATATTCATCTGGATGCATTAAATGCGAGCATTCAATTTGTAGAGAGCACCCTGAAACTGACAATGAATTGTTTGTTATATATCTCTTTACCAGAAGAGGATAAAGATATTGTTTTAAAATATCCTGAAGGTCTGCCATTTAACTTCAATCATAGACTGGCAATGGCGAAAACAAAGGAAGAAATAAGTGAAATTGAAAACAAAATTGAAGACGTAGGCATTTCCAAAATTAATTTTGTTGGAGGTTCATTTAAATCAAAAAGCCAAAACCCTAACAACGACAAATCTAAAACTTCGCTTAATACCAGAAACGGATATTGGACATACCAGCCGGTTGGGGATAATTTGAACGAGAAAAGGTTGACCTGGGTTAAGCCAATTAATGTTTAATTTGAAAGTTAACCCTAATAATGCCCCGATTTGAAGGTTAGTAAATATTTCGTAAATTTGCTGAAAAGATGTGATAATTATGAAGAATTATAACAAAAACAAAAAATTCGACGCTGTTAAACTGATGCGTGAATTAAGAGAAAAAATAAACAGTGAAATAACTGGCATGACGCCTGAACAAATCATTGAGTATTTTCGAAAAGCAAGAGAACAATATGAGAAAGAAATGACTGTCCAGGGACAATTTGAGGTTTGATAATTACGGCGCAAAAAAAATGATTTATCATTAAACATCAAAGAAACCCGATTTTTATTTTCAGAATTTGATCCATGTGTTACTTGCGCTTTAATTACGTATTTTGTGGCTTCTGCTCCCGAAAGTTTTCGGGATTGCAAGAGGAATTATTCAGGATAGTTTATCAAACCATAAAACATGACCGAATCAGTTAAAAAAATACTCCCTGCCTGGATGCAGGAATTCAAAAGGTTTCAATCGCTGAAATCCCAATTCTACCTGTATGGAAATGTGTATGATTGCTATTATTTTCCGGTAAATTACCTGAAGGCTGAAAAGCCCGAAGATTTGCAATGGGCCAGGTTTAACGACCTGCAATTGCTTTTGAAGCTTTATTTCAAAAGCGAAGGCTACGAGATTATCGCCTCATACGATATCATCGATGGTTTTGATTTTGAATCGGACCCGGTAACCGACCTGAACCGCGACACCATTGTAAAATACCTCATCGACAATGTGCCCAATGCCAAGGATTTTCTAGAGTCTAAAAAGATTTCGACCATCGAAAAAAAACTTTCTGATGCATTGTCATTTTTCAGGCTGCTGGTGTCGAACAACAAAAAAGTATCCGTTGGGATCATTAATTACAGCTCCCGGTTTTCGGGCGACCCCAATAATCTCGCTGAAGAGGAGCGTGTCATATTTTTAAAATTGCTGAAGTCTGCCCAGGATGCCCGCTTGTTTCCCGAAAAGGGCGGAATGCGGAATATACTCGTTTTTATTTGCGACAAACTCAACGATATCCCAAGTTGGATACTCCTCGAAAATCCCCTGACAAAAGGTATCGAAATCAGAAAACCGAACAAAGAGGAGCGAAACAGGTTTTTCAGTGTGCAGATAAAGCGGTTTTACCACGAAGGGGAACCCATTAACGAAAAAGAGATCATCAACATATTTGCCGACCTTACCGACGGACTCGCCAACCAGGAGTTGGAGAACCTGATTACCATCTCGCAGCAGGAGAAGATCCATGTAAACAACATCCAGCAAATCATCGACCTGTTTAAATACGGCACGCGCGAAAATTTTTGGGAAGACCTGGAGGTGGATAAAATTGAAAACGCTGAAGCAGAGTTGCGAAAAAGGGTTATCGGGCAGGATCCGGCAATTCAAAAAAGTGTTGAGATCATCCGCAGGGCTAAACTTGGCTTGCACAACATCGATTTAAAGCGGAATAAAAACAAACCCAAGGGTGTCATGTTTTTTGCCGGGCCAACCGGCGTTGGAAAGACAGAACTGGCCAAATCGCTTGCCGAATTGATATTTAATGATGAGGATGCCATCCTCAGGTTCGATATGAGCGAGTACAACGAATCCAATTCGGATACCAAACTAATTGGGTCACCACCCGGATATGTC
>JABMQA010000565.1 GCA_013203545.1 Bacteroidota bacterium | reverse complement strand
TGCATGTAGCGGCCAAACAATTCACCAAGGAATTCGGTATCCTGTTTTTCAAGATAGCTTTCAATCAGCTCTTTGTCAGAAAGATTTTCCTTTTTTCGCCTGAATGGAATGAGTTGCATAATGGCCGAAATTGACACTAAAAGTAAACCAAAGGTAACTATTTAGCCCGGGAAAAAATACAAAGGTTTTTGTTATTCAATTTATAGTGGATAATTTTTTATGGAATTTGTTAAAGGGATGCATCCCTTTATTGAAATCATTAAAACTAAATGCATCATGAAAAAAGTATTTTTTGTTTTTATCATTACAATCTTTACAGCAACAGCCTTTGGACAGGAATTGCTGACAGTTTACGGCTATGTGAAGAACGGTTACGGGCAGCCCATTCAAAACGTTAAGGTAGCCTCACAGGAAAAATTCTCCAGTACCTATACCGATGCCAGCGGATGGTACAAATTTCAGGTTCCGGTATCTGATACAATACTGTGGTTTGTTCAAAAGGATTATGAAACCGTTAAAATGCCCCACACCGGAGCAAGTCGTTACGATGTGGAGTTGATCTACATTGAGGAGCCGAAAGTGGAGGTTCACGAAGAGGAAGTTGATGGTGAAGGTTTTTTCAACGCACTTCGTGGTTTGGGGAAAAAAATATCGCCCACGGCCATGTGTAACGGAGCATATGATCATCGCCCACAGGATTGGAATACGGAGAATTACAGCACCATCCATGAAAATGGATTCAGGAGTGTTACAGCCAACCCGCTCTCCACATTTTCCATAGATGTTGATAACGCCTCTTATGCCAATGTCAGACGCTACATCAACCAGGGCGAATTGCCACCTGTGGATGCTGTAAGAATCGAGGAAATGATCAACTATTTCAATTATGATTATGAAGAGCCATCAGGTGAGCATCCCTTCAGCATCAACCATGAATTGGCCGTGTGCCCTTGGAATAAGGATCATTATCTTTTGCACATTGGCTTACAAGGGAAAAATATTGATAAATCGGAACTGCCTCCTTCCAATCTTGTTTTCCTGATTGATGTTTCCGGCTCGATGCAGGACTACAATAAATTGCCGCTGCTGAAACGGGCATTCAAAATGCTGGTTAATGAGCTTCGACCAAACGACAGGGTAGCCATTGTGGTATATGCAGGCGCTGCAGGGTTGGTCCTTGAGTCGACTGGAGGAGATGAAAATCCGACCATATTGCAGGCGTTGGAAAAACTGGAATCCGGTGGCTCCACAGCCGGAGGAGAGGGCTTGAAGCTTGCCTTCAAAGTGGCCAATGAACATTTTATCAAAGGTGGTAACAACCGGATCCTGCTAGCCACTGATGGCGATTTTAACATTGGTGTTTCCAGCACCTCTGAAATGGAACGGCTGGTGGAAAAAGAACGCGAATCGGGCGTGTTCATCTCCGTGCTGGGTTTCGGAATGGGAAACATCAAGGATGATAAAATGGAAGTCATCGCCGATCATGGCAATGGCAACTATTCCTACATCGACAACATCAGGGAAGCACGTAAGGTTTTTATATCCGAATTTGGCGGTACGCTTTTTACCATTGCAAAGGATGTGAAGTTTCAGTTGGAATTCAATCCGGCGCAGGTAAAAGCATACAGGCTGGTTGGTTATGAAAACAGGCTGCTCAATGCCGAAGATTTTAATGACGACACCAAAGATGCCGGCGAGATGGGAGCGGGGCATACCGTTACAGCCCTCTATGAGATTATTCCTGCCGGTTCCGATGAAGTAGCCCCATCAGTGGATGCACTCAAATATCAGCAGGCAGATCCTGTTTCAGGGAAGAGATCAAAAGATTTGCTTACCATGAAGTTGAGGTACAAAGATCCGGATGGGAAAAAGAGCCGCCTGCTTGAAGAAGTCGTGATCAACAAGCCCATTAACGCAACATCTGATAATTTCAGGTTTTCAGCTTCAGTAGCCACTTTTGGGATGCTGTTAAGGGGATCAGAATTTATTGGAAGCGGGTCAGTTGATGAGGTATTGGATTTGGCAAAGGGTGCAAAAGGAAATGATGAAGAGGGTTATCGTTCGGAGTTCATCCAGTTGGTGAAGACGGTGGATGATTTGGGCTTGTTTTAGATTTGTGGAGTAGGGAGTATAAGAGACCTGACTGTTTAAAAAACCGGTCAGGTCTTATTGTGTTCATGGCATCCCAGTTTTACAATATCTTAAAATGGATGAGGGTGAGTTGAAAGTATTGAAAGATCAACTCGCAGCATTTTATGCCAAAAAATCAAACGACCTTGCTGATAAAGAATGGAAAGAAAAAAATCTTTCTAGCGAAGATATGGATCAGTGGTTGAATGAAGAGTAGTAAAGAATATATCTGAGTTTGAGAACTTGCTTGGCAGGATTTAGTCATTTGCATTTTCAGAATTTCAGCCAGAGTATTTTAATAAATTCCAGGATTATATCACACCCCCAATTCTCCCTGTCCAGACTTCTGTACTGAATGGCTTCGGCCAGGTGAGCAGTAGTAATTTCGAGGCTGTTGGCCAGGTCTGCGATGGTGCGGGAAGCTTTCAGGATCCTGTAATAAATCCTGCCTGGCTAAAACCTGAAGAGTAAAAAGAATTCATTACCGATATGATATGTAATATATGGTTATTTGTGTGACACCACTTTTTTGGCATGTTTCGAAATATATGCATCCTTTATCTTTTTTGGAAGGCAAAACCACTTTGCAAAAAGATGTTCTGCAAAAGTGAGATAGAATTACGGCTGTGTGGCACAACTTTCCGTTCAATAATTGAAGTTACAAGGTTTAATACCTTCATTTATAATCTTCCAAAAATTATCGAACCCGAACACTTAATAATGTGTGAATGATGTAACTCTTTTCTCTAATTGTGTAACGCTATTCAGAATTGTGGTAGCGACCTTTGTCATATTGTGAAAATTCATTCATAAACTAAATAATTAATATAATGAAAGCAAAACCACTCGGGGTAATAACAGCAGTTATTCTGCTCATATTACCAGCTTTAAATTTTGCGCAAGCTCCTAATCTCGGGACTTCTGCAGAATTCGTTCTTTTTACAAGTGTTGGTGCAGTTACTAATACCGGCATTTCGCATCTTACAGGCAACGTTGGCACAAATAGTGGTTCCAGCACGGGTTTCGGAAATGTAAACGGTGTAATGAACGACAACAATGGTGCAAGTGCACAATGTGCAGCAGACTTGCTCATTGCATACAATCAGTTGAATGCAATGATCCCAGATTTCTTCCCTTCACCTTTGCTTGGCAACGGGGACACCCTTATTGAGGGAGTGTATGCTATTGCTGGTGCTTCAACACTGAATTTGGACCTTACTTTGAATGGCCAGGGAAATCCTGATGCAGTATTTGTTTTTCAAATTAGTGGACCACTTTCCACTGGCGCTAATTCAAAGATCAAATTAATTAATGGAGCTTTGGCATGCAATGTATTCTGGAAAGTGGAAGGTTTGGTGGATATGGCCTCAGGAACTACAATGCGGGGAACTGTTATTGCGAACAACGCAGCAATTAACATGAATGCCGGTGATACGCTTGAAGGCAGGGCACTTTCTACTACGGGGGCTGTTAGTGTTAGCGGTGTGCTGGCCTATACACCTGTCGGTTGTGGAAGTCCTGTTCTTACAGGACCATCGGCTCCGGCACTTGCTTCCACAGAATGTTATGCAATATTTTCTTCTGACGGACCCGTTGCAAATGCAGGAATAACCTATGTTACAGGTGATGTCGGAACCAATGTTGGATTAACCACCGGTTTTAACCCACTTTTTGTAACAGGAATGATTCATCTTATCCCGGATGGCTCAACGGCAGCCGCTGCAGCTGATTTGCTTAATGTCTACAACTATCTGAATACACTACCATTTGATATTGAGTTGTTGTACCCTGCCCAGTTTGGAAACAACCTGGTTCTTACGCCACACACTTATCTTATGAATGCTGCGACAACATTTACGGATACACTTTACCTGAATGCAGGTGGTGAAGCTGACGCTGTATTTGTTATCCAGATAAACGGTGCACTTTCGACAAGTACCTATTCAAAAGTTCTCTTAATTAACGGAACACAGGCAAAAAATGTGTTTTGGAAGGTTGATGGCGCAGTAAGTATTAATGACTATTCGATTTTTAAAGGTACAGTAGTTGCCAACAATGGAGCAGTACTTCTCGCTACCGGAGTTAATATTGATGGCAGAGCTTTTTCAACCACAGGTGCAATAGGAACCACTGCCGTAACTGTGACTATGCCTCCCGGATGCGGAAATGTTTCTGCACCTGAAATTATAACTCATCCTGCTAATCAAACAGCTTGTGAAGATGGTATGGTTAGTTTTTCAGTATCTGCAACTGGCACAGGACTAACATATCAATGGAGAAAAGGGATACTGGAATTGACGGACGGCGGCAATATTTTTGGTGCAAGCTCCGATGAGCTGACAATAAATCCGGCAGGTGTTGCTGATGCAGCAACCGACTATAACGTTGTTGTTTCAGGAACCTATCCGCCAGAGGCTGTTTCAGATTATGTTTCATTAACAGTTGAAAC
>JABMQA010000564.1 GCA_013203545.1 Bacteroidota bacterium | reverse complement strand
ATGAAGTTCTGATGCTGTCCGCTGGCTATCCGGATCATCAGGATTGCCAGAATCATTAAAAATGTAATCTTTTTCATAACAATTAGTTCAGTTTGATAATTTTTTTCGTGATTTTTTGATTTTCAGATTCAATCGAAACGGTGTACACACCTGAATCAACCATTTGCCCGTTTTCATAGTCACCGGGCCAAACTACCGAATATTTACCTGGCGGCTGAACCCCATGGCAAGTATTTTTATTTCCTGACCCAGCAAATCGTGAACCTTTATAAGATTTTCTGACTCCTGTGTGATTTCATATTCAAAAATGGTGGAATTATAAAATGGATTGGGATGGATCTGAATTTGAGGATTTGATTTTTGTTGTACGTCCCTATTTTCATCGATTCCTGTAGCACCATTTATCCAGTTGATGGCTGATTCCACCACATCATCGGTATCGGAAACCACGCCATCCTGTGTTAACCAGACCTCTTCATCAACAGCCACCCCTGTATGACACAAATATTCGTGATTGCTCACATAGTAAGCGGTTCCGTTAGCCATGTAGAAAAACCAATCGGGATGCCCCAGGTCGGGATAGCGGGAAATGGTCAGGGCACCTGCGCCCGGTTTGCCAAAAAACCTGGCCATGGGGTGAAAACTCATTCTTACGGATTCAACATCTCCGGCGCTAACGGTTCCGGGTCCGGTTAAAATGGCAATGGGTTTATCGTAATAGCTGTTGGGGTTTCCCGGTATTCGAAGCCAGAAAGGTGTGGCCCATGATGACGGACTCATTCCGAAATGATTGGCCGGATCGGATCGCACATCATATCCGATGGTGAGCAGGGTTTCGTTAAAAAGCAATTTATAAATCAAATATTCGAAATCAATAGTCCCACCGTAGTTAATTCTGTAATCAATGATAAATCCCGAGGTTTCCCAGGTGTACATAAAGTCGTAAACTGCCTCGTAAATACTTTCGAATATACCCAATTGCGGATTCCCATCATACGAAGCAATGTATAGGTACCCTATATTCGTGCCCTCCACAATACCCCATTTAACATATTCTTCGTTGATGAAATCCGGTTGTTCGATGCCTGGAACCGGCAGTTGTTCGTTTCCCCAAATGTACCCGTTTTGTTGCGATAAGGGTGATGTAGCAAGATGAAGTGTTTCGCCGGTACCATATTTTACAATATCAATGGTGTCGAACAGGTGCCAGTTCATTCCGGCACTCATAAGTATCTGGTGGCTTATGGAGGCTGTGGTGCTTCCCCAGACCCAGGAGGTATAAATGGGCAACTGGGCATCCATTAATTCCCTGTACAGTATTTTCCAGGGAATGCCATCATACCCCAAAACAATATCACCGGTTTCGATCCCAAGCTGATGATTATCCAATGCCCTGTAAACAAGCAGGGAGCTATCAGGTAACGGTGTAAGGCATGCGCCAAAATGCGCATTGGAAGCAAACCCACCTATAACAAACAAGGGAACGCCGGGATTCCATTCTGTCCCCCAGTTTACCGGCATATCCATGAGCATGGTATGGGTATCCTGCATATAGAGCGAGATGTAGTTCATGATGGCGGCAAAACGGCCACGGCTGACACCATTTTCAATTTCGGGCCGGTAAAGGGCGATGACGGAATCGAGGTTGATGTTTACATTGAAATAGGCACCAAATTCCCGGTCGAGGGTATCGATCGCTTTATCAAAAATTAGGAGTTTCTCTGCTGTTGGAAGGCCCTCGCCCCATGTCGCATCGATTGCTTCAGCCCAATCTTCCCTCGTATAATGTCCGGGTTTTTTTTGTGTTGTACTGACATGAACTTGCCCGGATTTATGATATTGCTTTGAGATTTTTGTGATGTCACGCGGATGTAATTCGCCGCTGAACTGGGCTGAAAGCGGTGCGTTTCCCAACAAAACCAATGAAGCTAATATTATATTTGACAGGCACAGGTAAAAATTTTTCATAGATATTTGATTTTAAGTGTTTTTACCATTTTAAAGATATCCCCAGATCGAAAATGAATAAAATAACAACCGTCCGGAACCTCGATACCCGAGTTATTCAAACCATCCCAGACCGCTTTATGCATGCCCGGATTCTGAATACCTTGAAACAGTGTTCTTACCTCCTTACCTGAAGTATCGCTGATACCGATAACGACCTCTGCCCTTCTGATAATTTCATATGCCAGCGTAGTGGACCCGCAAAATGGATTCGGATGGTTTTGTTGTAACCTGAAACTTCCGGGATCAACAGATTCAATTTCTTCAATGGCTGTTGTAATCACCGGAACAAAATCAACCGAGTTGGAACTGAAATTGGGAACGGCAATCAGGTTGTTCCATTTATCAAAATAGATGTCGGCCGGATCGGTATGGCCTGAAGAAAAGAGTTCGGGCGGATTGTTGAATTCAGGATCATATTTGTAAATGGCATCGGTGCCCCAGGTGGAAATGTAAAAGTTCCCTGCGTTGTCCATAGTGATGCCATCTAATGCCGGGAACCCGGTGTAAACAACGGTTGTTAT
>JABMQA010000563.1 GCA_013203545.1 Bacteroidota bacterium | reverse complement strand
GTTCGTTAGCAACGCTACTGTCTACCGGAACTACAACGGTAAGGGGTACGGGTTCTCGGTGCGCTGCCTCCAGGACTATTGATTATCCCGCCTTAGGCGGGACGGGCGAAGCCCGTTTGACTATTTGACTATTTAAGGGCAGGCTCTGCCTGCCCGAATTTTTTTTAAAAATTGGGTAGAACAATATTTTGATATTAATTTACCACGTAGCTCCCACCTTGCCGCGAGGCAGGGTTTTGAAGAAATAAATGTATATTATGAAAACAATACTCCGTCGATCGCGAGGCGTCTGTGGGAAAGGGATAAAAATCTTTATTTCAAAATAACATGAAAATTAACGAAATTTTAACTATAGAAAGAGAGAACATCAACAACTGCCACCTTATAAAGGACGGTTTGTTCTGGCGGGCTTACGAAAAATCGGCAATGTTTTTCTCTAATCACATAAAGGATTATTGCCTCACCAAAAAGCGCTATAAAATTGTTGGCAGCGATGTTGTGTTTTTAGGTTTTCCCGATTCCACGCTAAATGAAGTTTTGAAAATTGCAGAAGAAAAAGGTTTTTCTGTCGATAAACAGGAGAAGATAATTCTGATTGACGCGTTTGAAGAAAATGACGGGTTTGAAAAATGGAAGGATGAAATATCTATTTATCAAAACATAAAAAAACCACAACTACTCAATGAACCTGCTACTGACTACAATTCTGATTTGCTGGGAAAAATCAGGAAATTTCCGGTGGCAGAACGTACACCTATGGATTGCCAACAATTTATTGTCGAACTTCAAAACATTATCAATGGCACAATATGATACACTTCCCGTTTATAAAGCAAGCTACGACCTTATGCTTTTGGTTTTTGAGTTTTGCAGGCATTTTCGCAAAGAATACAAATACACCCTGGGCGAAAAACTGAAAAACGAAACCCTTGAAATGATCATGAACATTTACCGGGCAAATACTAAAACGGATAAATCGCAATTGTTGCAAAATGCCCGTGAAAATATAGAGGTAGTAAGGTTGCTTTTCAGGCTAACGAAAGATTTGAAATTAATACCACTCAACAAATTCATTAAAATAAACGAAAACATCGAAAACATATCGAAACAACTTACCGGCTGGCAACGGTCGGCAAGATGAAGATAATGCCGGAGTCCGGTTTTGCCATGGCGGGCCGGAGTGGGCAAAATTAGTCCAATAATCTTCTCGTGCTGTAAATACCGGTAATTTGTTGCAAAAATCCGGTTGGCACAAGGTATAAAAGATTGTATTATTTTAACAAATATTACAACAAATTAAATGATTATTTTAACGTCAGGCCCTCTTGGCGGGCAACCGCAATACCAATGGGTCGTTCAACAATCTCGGCTCAAACACCAACTTCTGGTCATCGAGCGAGAGTGGTTCGAATGCCTGGAACCGGAACCTGAACGTTAGCAACGCAACTGTAAACCGGAACAACAACGATAAGGGTTACGGGTTCTCGGTGCGCTGCCTCCAGGACTGATTATTCCGCATAATGCGGGAAAAACAAAACCCGGCGGATGTTTTATTTCGCCGGGTTTTATTTTTTAATTGCAAATGGTATGTTAAACCTCTACGAGGTATTTGTTCTTTCGGGGATGACGTTTTTCTACAATACTTTATGCCCTACGGGCAAAGGTGCTATGAATAACCCAAAAAAGTATTTAAGGAAGACATACCACGTAGTGGTTAAAGTATTGTAGAAATAAATGAACAACACAGAAACAATTCCCCGTAGGGGATTAACAAAATGCAATTATCACTATTCAACACATACAACCGTGACCAAATCCTTACGGATTTATTCAAAGCTTACTACGATGCCCGCCGCAACAAGCGCAACACAATAAACGCTATTAAATTTGAGGTGAATTACGAAAGTAATCTTTTCATGCTTTGCGATGAAATACTTTCGCACAATTATAACCTCAGCCCCAGCATCTGTTTTATCAATTTTAATCCAGTACAGCGCGAAATTTTTGCCGCCGATTTTCGTGATCGCGTAATCCATCATTTAATTTTCAATTACATCTCCCCGGTTTTTGAAAAAACATTTATCCACGACAGCTACTCATGCCGCAAGCAAAAAGGAACACATTACGGAATTAAACGTATTGATAAGTTTATCCGCTCATGCTCACAGAATTACAAACAAGATTCATACATTTTAAAAATGGACATTAAAGGCTATTTTATGGCAATGAACAGGAGGTTACTTTATGAAAAAGTAGTGAACGAATTGAATAAGAATGAAAAAATGAAAATTTCCTTTGACCTGTTATTAATATTTTATTTGGTAGAAAAGGTGATTTTCAACGATCCAACAAAAAACTGCATAATAAAAGGAAAGAAGAGTGACTGGAAAGGCTTGCCAAAAACAAAAAGCCTTTTTTATGCCGACAAAGATTGTGGTTTGCCAATTGGTAATTTAACATCGCAACTGTTTGGCAATGTTTATATGAACGAATTTGACCATTTTATTAAACATGATATGGGAATTAGATATTATGGCCGTTATGTGGATGATTTTGTTATCGTTCATCAAAACAAAGACTATCTCAAATCCCTCATCCCAAAAATCCGCAATTACCTGCAACAGGAATTGCATTTGGAGCTTCATCCCCAAAAAATCTACCTACAGCATTTCAGCAAAGGCGTAAAATTTCTGGGAACTGTCATCAAACCCAACCGTATTTACATTGCCAACCGCACCAAAGGGAATTTTTACCAGGCCATTCAAAAGCACAACAGAATAGCCCGGGATCATAAGCCAACAAAGGAGGAACAGGCCGCATTTTTAAGCAGTATGAATTCGTATCTTGGAATCATGATGCATTACAAAACATATAGATTGCGCAAACGGATGATCCGCAAACATCTTTCGGGCTGGTGGGAAAATTATTTCTATGCCAAAGGTTACAGCAAGTTTGTGGCAAAGCGGAAGATAGTAGCAAGACCCTTGGGTAAGTCCCAATTATTGCAAAATGCCCGTGAAAACATTGAGGTAGTGCGACTGCTTCTCAGCTAACGATGGAAATATACATCAGGGACGCCATCCCATAGCCATCAAGCTAAGGAAAAACAATTATCTCCCAGGGGAAATATTTCGCGTTATTAAGATTTTTGTCCTGGGCATCACTTTGTGAGTAGCCAGAGTAATTCCTCAAATAAACTTTTAGGCGATACAAAATTTTAAGTTAAAGGATGGAAATTCAAGTCATTTGTTCATCAGTCGCCGCTCAGGAGGTCCGAAAATCATTTGAATGGTATGAGGAACAATTGGAAGGGTTAGGCAAACGGTTCGTTGACGTAGTAGATAAAACCATCCAATTTATTTTAATTCTGCGTGTTTTTCATACAAAACGAAATCCTAAGCTTAAATATATGATGGGGTAAGTTTCCCGGCACAGAAAGCATTCTCAACGGAATTTACATCACCAATCTTATTACATCAAGTGTGGTAGAAATACCTGTCATTAATCTGACAAAGGAACAGGAGCTGATGCTACACATGAGTGAAGAGAATATTCCTGGTGCTGATCCGCCACTTAAGAATATTTAACAATCGTTGATGGTTGTTTAAATTCATATTTTACAACCCTTTATCAATATTAAATGGCTACAAAGCCGCATGATGTTATCTATTCTGACGATGATTTATTACCTTTGCAGTCTAACACACATTAATTTAAGTAGTTATGCCAAAAGCGAAAACATCCGGAGATAATACCGGCATGAAATTCACCAAGGAAGCGGTACTGAATGATTTCCGAATTGCCAGTGAAAGCCGACAGGCCAGTTTGCTGGGTCGGCGGGAAGTATTAACGGGAAAAGCCAAATTCGGAATTTTTGGTGATGGCAAAGAGGTGCCACAACTTGCCATGGCAAGGGTTTTCCGGAATGGAGACTGGCGTTCCGGGTATTACCGTGATCAGACCTTTATGATGGCAGCAGGAATGTTTTCACTTGAAGAGTTCTTCGCTCAATTGTATGGTGATACGGATGAGACCTTTAACCCCGGTACAGCAGGCAGACTCATGAACAACCACTTTGCCACACGCTTTATCAATGATGATGGCACCTGGATGAACCAGACAGATATGAAAAATTCATCAGCGGATGTCTCCCCCACTGCCGGACAAATGCCCCGCCTGCTTGGCCTTGCTTATGCATCAAATTTTTACAGGAACAATCCGGACCTGAAACAATTTAACCAGTTCTCGATCAACGGTAACGAGGTTGCTTTCGGTACCATAGGTGACTCAAGCACATCGGAGGGTATATTCTGGGAAACCATGAATGCCGCGGGTGTGCTACAGGTTCCAATGGCTATGTCGGTATGGGACGATGGTTTTGGAATTTCGGTCCCAAGAGCATACCAGACGATGAAGGACAGCATTTCGGAAGCATTGGCAGGATTTGAAAAATCAAATAATAAACCCGGATTTTTGATCTATAAGGCAAAGGGATGGGATTACCCGGAACTTTGCAGGGTTTACGAAGAAGGAGTTCGCATCTGCAGGGAGCAGCACATTCCGGTTTTGTTTCATATTACGGAGGTAACGCAACCGCAGGGCCACTCCACATCCGGATCACACGAAAGGTATAAAACCGCTGAACGTTTGAAGTGGGAGACCGAATTTGATGGATTAAAAAAGATGCGCGAATGGATCATGAAGGAAAAGATTGCCTCTGCCGATGAGTTGGATCAAATTGAAAAAGCAGCGGTAAAACGAGTCAAAAATGCAAGGAAAAAAGCCTGGGAAAACTTTATGACACCACTTAATAAAAAGCGGGAGGATTTCCTTAGAATGGTAGATGTGAGCACCTGTAATTGTTCCAAAACAAGCAAAATAGAGGCATTAAAAGAAGACCTGTCAAAAATAGCCGACCCCATCCGCAAGGATACCATGTCGCAGGCTAAGCGCACATTACGGCTGATATGTAATTCATGCAGTAACCCGGCCAATTCATTAAAAACCAATGTCACAAAATGGTTCGATCAGGCAATGGAAAATAACCGCAAACGCTTCAATTCTAACCTTTACAGTGAGGACCAATTCTCGGCACTAAAGGTTGAACCTGTTCCTCCCAAATATGAGGCTGATGCCCGATCCATCCCCGGAAGGGAAATCCTGCGCGACAATTTTGATTACATCTTTAATAACAATCCCCGCGTAATCGCATTTGGTGAAGATGTTGGAAAGATAGGTGGCGTGAACCAAACCTATGAAAACCTGCAGGAAAAGTATGGGGAAAACCGGGTTTTTGACACGGGAATTCGTGAAGCAACCATTGTAGGTCAGGGATTAGGTTTGGCCATGCGAGGACTTCGCCCCATTGCCGAGGTGCAGTATTTCGATTACCTTCTATATGCACTGCAGGTAATGAGCGATGACCTTGCAACACTCACCTATCGTACCAAAGGCGGCCAAAAAGCACCATTGATTGTAAGTACGCGTGGCCACAGGCTGGAGGGAATATGGCATTCGGGATCACCGCTGAGCATGGTCATAAATTCCATTCGAGGGGTGCATGTACTGGTGCCCCGGAACCTCACCCAGGCTGCAGGCTTTTATAATACCATCCTGGCTTCCGACGATCCTGCACTGATCATAGAACCCTTAAACAGTTACCGGCTCAGGGAGAAGGTTCCATCAAATATTGGTGAATTCCGTATTCCGGTTGGCGTGCCCGAAATACTAAAAACCGGATCCGATATTACCCTGGTTACATACGGATCGTGCGTACGAATTGCCCAGGATGCCGTGACACAGCTACAGGATTTTGGAATTGATGTGGAACTGATCGATGTGCAGTCGTTGCTGCCATTCGACATTAGCCACACCATTGTTGAATCGCTAAAGAAAACCAACAAGATCATTTTCTTTGATGAAGATGTACCGGGCGGGGCAACAGCTTTTATGATGCAACAGGTTCTGGAAGTACAAAAAGGATTTTATCACCTGGATGCAGAACCTCGCACACTCACGGCGCAGGAACACCGCCCGGCCTACAGCACCGATGGGGACTACTTCTCAAATCCCAATGCTGAAGATGTTTTTGATGCAGTGTACAATTTGATGCATGATGTGAATCCGGTAAAATATCCGAAAATTTTTTAATTTTACCTTTAATTTATGGCCATGAAGAAATACTTATCGGATAAAAAGTTTAGTAAAGCTAATGAACCATTGGCTCAATATCAAGTGAATAATATTGAATTTTTTACAAATTTCAAAGATGAGAATGAAGCCACGGCGAAATTGGCTGCTTCTCAATTGCCAATTGAAAACCTTAGAAATACCCATTTGATGTTGGTGGCAATTTACAAAAACGAAATAGAAAACATTAAGAACCCATATTTTGAAATAACTTTCACAATTATTGATGGACATCCTGTTTAAACCACATAGAGAATTACTTTTTCTTCTTCTTGATTTCAATGTAGAATTTATTGTAATCGGAGGTTATTCCGTAATTTATTATGGTTATACAAGGGGTACCAATGACATGGATCTGTGGCTGGAACCAGATAATAATAACAAAGACAAATTGATACAAGCGCTTACCAAATATGGGATCCGGTCTTCTGATCTTGAAAAAATGAACACATTTGATTTTACCAAGACAAATATGTTCTTTATTGGTAAAGACCCATTTAGAATAGATTTTCTTACAAAAGTTCAAGGCGTTAAATGGGAAGATGCAATAGAGAATGTTGTAAAATTAGAATTCAATAATCATCATATTCCTATAGTCAGTTTTGATGATCTAATTAAAATGAAAATAACATCTGAGAGACTTAAAGACAAAGCAGATGTTGAAGAACTTCAAAAAATCAGTAAATTCCGGAAAGAAGAATAAGTTTTCCTCATTTGTCCCATTGTAAATAAATTCAACGTATGGAAGTGTTTATCAAATATGCCAAAGTTTTAGTAAGATTAATTTTGTTGTCTGTAATTGTAGCTTCAGGGAGTGCTTTAGCAAATCCTTCAGATTCATTGTTTGACTCCCGGCCAAATATCATCCACATCATTGCCGATGATGTAGCGTGGGATGATATCACCTATTTTGGCAGCCCGGATATCAAAACACCAAATCTTGACAGGCTTGCCCTATCAGGCAGAATCTTCACCGATTTTTATGCCCCACATGGCACCTGTCCGCCATCCCGGGCCGCTATTCTTACCGGAAGATATGCGCCAAGGGTGAATAATGGGGAAGGCCTTCCGGTATTGTTTCCTGACTCAGATGAAGGAATCGGTGAAGATGAAATCCTGGTTACAGAAATATTGAAAAAAGCAGGTTACCAGACCGCACTAATCGGAAAATGGCATTTAGGATATCAGCCTGAATTCCTGCCACCCAACCATGGTTTTGATTATTTCCTGGGTATTCCATATCCAAACGATCATGGACCCGAAAGAATTTGGAATATGGGAACACGAAATTTCCCGCCTATTCCGCTGATCGAAAACCTTGAAACTATTAAAGCCTGCGATAACAACGACCTGGCCCAACTTCCTGCCCTGTTTCAAAGGAGTGCCTGCCGGAAAATTACCGAATTTGCATCAACAGACAAGCCGTTCTACATCCAGTATTCCAACATCGAAACCCATACACCATGGTTTGTTCCAAAAGGATTTGAAGGAAAAAGTATGGCCGGCCCGTATGGCGATGCCGTGGAATATCTTGATGGCTCCGTCGGGGCTATTATACGGACAGTGAAAAGGTTGGGAATCGAAAAAAACACCCTTATCATCTTTACTTCTGATAATGGCCCTTTGATCGTACCCTACCCTGAACTTGAGGCCTGCTATGGAAAGTATGCTGCTGTTGATACCAGCCGGCACCACATTCTCAGAGGTGGGAAATACCAATCCAGACACGACGGTGGAACACGCGTTCCCTGCATCATGGTCTGGCCCGAAGTAATTCCGGAAAATTCAGTTTGTAATACCATTATTGCAGGCTTCGATTTATATACTACCATGTGTTATCTGGCAGGTAAAGCTGTCCCGAATGACAGACCTGTTGACGGGGAAAATATCCTGCCGCTTATCATTGACGAATCAAATGAACCGGTTCATGAAGCTTTCTTTGGCTATGAGGCCCGTGGTTTGCTTATGAGCGTAAGATACGGCAAATGGAAACTGGCAGTACCCTCCAAAGCTACCTACGGAATCGGGCAACTTGACCAACCCTTGCTCTTCAACCTGGATGAGGATATCTCGGAGAGGAAAGATCTTAGCGATGATTTTCCGAAAATAGTTGAAAACCTATTGTTAATGGGCGAGGAATCAAAGAAAGCAATTATTGAAAACCGCGAAATAGTAATTTCAGATAAAATCCTGATTGATGAAAAATAGAAAATTTGTTGGAACCATTATAATTCTGTCGGCCTTTATTGGTGCTATTGTGTCATGCACTCCAAAAGATCAGAATCAAAAACCCAACATAATCATCATCCTGGCTGACGATCTGGGTTATGGCGAACTGGGATGTTATGGACAGGAAATTATCGAAACCCCAAATATCGATAAACTTGCTGAAAAGGGCATTATGTTCACCCAGTTTTACTGCGGCTCACCGGTTTGCGCCCCTTCGAGATGTGCACTGCTAACCGGAAAGCATCCCGGACATATGTACATTCGTGGAAACGATGAATGGAGTGAGCGGGGTGAGGTTTGGAGCTATGAAGCCATGAATGCCGATCCTTATCTTGAAGGCCAGCGACCGCTTCCTGATTCAACAGTCACAATCGGAACGGTACTTAAAAAAAATGGTTACAAAACTGCAATGATTGGTAAATGGGGACTTGGCGGACCGGCAACACACAGCACACCCAATGATATGGGGTTCGATTTCTTTTACGGATACAATTGCCAGCGGCAGGCACATACCTATTACCCGGTACATTTATGGAAAAACAGGGAAAAAGATTCCCTCCGAAATAAACCGGTTGCACCACACACAATACTTCCAGAGCATGCTGATCCATTTGATGCAGGTAGTTATTCCGATTTCCAGCTCGATGACTATTCTCCGAAACTGATGTTGACAGAAGCGCTCGGATTTATCGAGAACAATAAGTCTGATCCTTTCCTACTGTGTTTCACAACACCCATACCCCACGTGGCGTTGCAGGCACCACAAAAGTGGATTAATCATTACCATGAAAAACTGGGAGAGGAGGAACCATATCTTGGGGAGAGCGGCTATTTCCCATGTCAATATCCACGAGCTACGTATGCTGCTATGATATCCTATCTGGACGGGCAGGTTGGCGAAATGGTTAAAAAATTGGAAGAACTCAACCTGACCGACAATACCATAATTATATTTACCAGTGACAATGGGCCTACCTATGCCGGAGGTGCCGATACCGAATATTTCAAAAGTGCGGCACCTTTCAGTGCAAAACAGGGCAGGGCGAAGGGCAGTTTGTATGAGGGTGGCATTCGGGTGCCACTTATTGTGAGCTATCCATCGATGATAAAAACCAGATCATTATCCCACCATATCGGTGCATTTTGGGATATAATGCCTACACTGGCTGATTGGACTGGCTGTAGAACGGAATTGAATACAGATGGCATTTCAATGCTCAGTGAGTTAACCGGCCATCCAAAGGAGCAAGTGAATCACGATTACCTCTATTGGGAACATAATGGGAAACAGGCAGTAATAATGGGAAAATGGAAGGCCATAAGGATTGATGCATCAAAGCCACATAGTCCGGTTGAACTGTTTGACCTTATTAGCGATCCAACTGAAAGAATCGATGTATCTGGGAATTTTCCGGAGATCGTTGCGCAAATACTTTTATTAATGAACCACAGTCATGAGCCTTGCAAGGATAATTGGCAGAAAAAATGGAATCTTGTAAATGCAGCCACTCCTTAGGAAAGGAAGTTTGCGTTACGGAAATTAATTCTGGAGAAAGTATTAATATTGCCCCCTGAAAATCATTTTTTTTTCACCTAAAAAAGAAAGGATAATTTTTGAACAATCAAATCAACTTAAGCAACCTGGTAAACAGCAATGGGAATTCAAAGATTGAATATCCGGTTACATTCGAAATAAAGGCGATAATGGACAATGGAGTTCCCGAACAGCAAAACAGGGCAAATTTGCTGTTGGTATTTCAACAATTAAAAATATCAAATTCCGGCTGGCGTTCACGGGAAAGCGGGAAGGGAAAATATATAAGTATTTCAGTATTAATTACCATCGATAGCCAATCCATTCTTAAACAACTTTATGAAAAGTTAAAAGATGTTCCAGGATTGAAAACGGCATTTTAAGAATAGATTTTCATTATGGTCAAGGTTGGATTTCTTATACTTGGAGGGGCTTTGGGAACGCTGTTACGATATTGGGTTTCAGGTTTGCCTCACCGAATTTATGACGGTGCATTCCCCTGGGGAACACTCATTGTAAACCTGGCAGGATCATTCCTGATTGGATTATGCTGGGGCCTGCTGGGAAGAGAAAACATTGGCAGCAATTTAAGGACATTTCTCTTTATTGGGTTTTTTGGGAGTTTTACAACATTTTCAACATTTGCATTCGAAAGTTTGAACCTGATAAGGGATGGAAATATTAAATTTGCAGTGATCAATATGCTGGCAAGTAATGTATTTGGAGTCATGTTGGTTCTGGCAGGTTTTATAGCATCGAGGTTGATATTGAATCTTAAATTTTAATCGATATGGATTTATTAAAAAACGGGGTGAAACTCAGGATTTACATCGGCGAATCCGACACCTGGAAGGGTGAAAACCTTTATGCTGCAATTGTAAAAAGGGCCAAGGAACTGCATCTTGCCGGGGCAACGGTATTTAGGGGAATTATGGGATTTGGCGCAAACAGTCGCATTCATTCAACAAAGATTTTAAGGTTATCTCAGGATTTACCCGTTCTTATCGAAATTGTGGATACAGAAGCAAATATTGATAAAATAATGCCGTTTATTGAAGAAACAGTGAAGCAGGGTATGGTAACACAGGAAAAGATCAATGTGAAGTTGTACAGGGCTTTTGGCGGGAGTGAGGGCTAAGCGCCTAGAGCTAAGATCGGGAACTAATGACTACAGACTTACGACTGAAGAC
>JABMQA010000562.1 GCA_013203545.1 Bacteroidota bacterium | reverse complement strand
GTACCTTCAACAGCCACCCAGTTATCAAAATCAACCTGTGCCTGATTGCCGAATTCCAGACCAGAAACAGTCTGCGTATTTTCAAAAACAATACTTTCTCCATCATCGATTTCGAGTTTAACATCAAACGAAACAGTTTCAGTACCAAAATTATTAACAATTGCAGATACCATCACATCATCGTTTTCGAAGAGGTCTTCTTCAAAACCAAGTATGGCTGTTGGTGTTACATCCAATTGAATGGGGTCCCCCAAAATGATATTATCAATTGCCCAGTAGTTTATTGACCAACTATCTCCTTCAAACTGGAAGCAAAATTGGAAATTGTCTGATCCCACGTCGGGAGTAGTTATTCCAATAAATTCAAATGCAGCATAATTATCTGCCGAATTCCAATATAGTTCCCAGGCATCATTCCAGGTAGCACCTCCATCGCTGGTAGTTAAAACCCTCACATAATATCCGAGATCATCATATGAGTCGATATAATGTAAAAAGGATAAATTTAAATCTGTGTACCCTGATGTGTTTATTACAGGTGAAATCAAATGGGTTTGACCCACAAATTGTGGATAATAAGGTAGGTAGGCCTCATTGGGTGTTCCGCCAGCTGTGTTTGTTGGACTTGATATCCAGTTAACTATTAAACTATCACTTGTAGCAGTCCAGCCCACTAGAGTAGTATCCGGGAATTCATCAGAAAAGACAATGTCTTTTGTTGAGTTTTCCCATGCTTTAGGAGCAGGTTTGGTAATCGTGTTAACGATCTCCCTATCCCCGATTTTGTTGATTAACGGTTTTTGTTGCGCCATCACACTTGTAATAAATGCAAAGGTCATCAGCACCGTAAATGATCTAATGAATTTTCGTTTCATAAGCTTAAGTTATTAATGAATAATAAATTGATGAGCTTTATATTGTAATTGTTTTTATTTTCAAAGTTTTCAAAACATTTATGATAGAAAGAAATATGGTAATAGGATTTACCAAATAGTTTATAAATCCCAGCAATTTTTGGTTTTGAGCCTTGATCGAGGGCTAACCTTAAAGCCAGATTCCCTGTTTGAAGTGCATCTCTATAATTTTCTTTTTTATTCTGAAGTTGAAACAAACGAATCAGGCAATCCAATTCAGCTTTATGGCCTTCAATTGTTCTTGCCAGTTCTGCTGCTTTATAGCAATCTTCAATATCCTGCTCAGAAACGATCCTGGGTAATTCTTCTCTAAATTGAGAGAGGTCTTCTATTTGATTGTGTATTATTTTATTTTCATTAGTGGGATCAATATCGATTGATTGATTGCATCCAAAGGCAAGCAATGAAAATAACAGAATTGAATAAATAACTATGATATGAAAATTCGTTCTCCGCATTGTTTCAAATGTTCAAAACCTAAAAACTTGTTAAGGAATAAAGCCCCGATAAATCAACCGAAGGATCAGGGCTACAATTAATAAACTAAACCTAAATTATTCAATCACCAGCTTTCGGGTAATTACATTATTTTGAGAGAATACTTTTATGAAGTAGATTCCGGAACCTAACTCTGATAGGTTCAACTCGGTATTGGTTCCAATAATTTGTTGGTCTAATACCAATTGTCCTGAATAATTAATCAATTGAATTTTTGTGATTTCCTCTGAAGCCGAAATCATTACCTTGTTATTAGCCGGATTTGGAAATACATTGATGTTTTCAGCAGCAATATTTTCATCCACACCTACCAGGGTGCTGCATTCATAAATCAATCCGTTATGGATCTTTTTTGTGAAATTATCCTGCACAAAGGCCACAATCTGGCAGTTTTCCAGTTCAAGGATATCATCAAGCGGCACTTCTATTTCAATTTCTTCAGTCGTAATGGTCGTAAGGTCAATGGAGGTTCCGTGTTCATCTGGAAACATGGTACGCTCCACAAAGTTGAGTTCAGAAAGTCCCTGCCATTGTTCCGGTATGTGATTTTCAACCAATGCAACTTGCAAGCGCATATGATCGGAATTGATGGGGCCTAAATTTTCAATAGCCACTTTACCAGTAATCGTATTATTGGAAATATTCTGAGCCATATCAGTAAATCCAAGTGTTACCAGTGTTTCATCATCCATGTACTCCTCAACATAGTTTAAAATAACATCGTAGGATTCATTGTGGCACTGATCCTGGCCATTGAATGTTAGGGTTGGATAAGCAATAACTCCATAATATCCATTACGGGCAATGGAATAGCTGTTTTCATAATCATCTGTAGCGTGATATGCGATAATGCTGATAGGGTAACCTTCATCGTACAATTGATCAAGCAGTGGTGCAACTTGACCACATGGACCACACCAGGTGCCGGTTGCCTCTTCTATAACCACCAGGTTCACCTGCACATTGTTATCTTCATACATATAGACATCCACTTCCACATCATCATCCAAAACTTCCACATCACCAAAACCCTGGTAATAGCCATCAATGTCAACAGTATATTCATAGGTTCCGTTGGCAATGTCTTCGAAAACAACCTCACCTTGTGCATTCGTCAGGAGGGTTTGGTTAACAAAATTTACTTCTGCGCCCTCGATGGGATTACTACCCTCAAAAGTGTAAACATGGAATGTAGCTGACCAGGGAGCCACCTGAAGTTCGATATCAATCGTAAGATTGTCTCCAACATTCACGACAATGTCATCAACAATGACAGCACCATAATTAGCACTCACAGCCGTAATCTCATACATCCCAGGTAAAACCACACCAAAACTGTACAGGCCATCTTGTCCGGTAATTTTATATATATTAGTACCAAGTGGATCTTCAGGTACTAAATATATTTCAACATCGGCGACCGGATCACCGGTAGCTGCATCGCTTACTTCTCCGGAAATACTTCCATGTTCCGGCATAGTCCATGGAATGGCAAAGGAAACCACCTCCTGGTCAAGCGGGAATGCAGTTAGTTCAGAAGCACTTCCGGTTTCTAAATCAAAAGTAAACAATCCCCCATGAGAACTTGGTACAACCCAAAAGCCTGCATGATACATAATGTCCATGTTTTTATCGTATGTGCAATTCTGCATGTAATCAAAATCAAAGCCAGATGGACCAACTGCTGTTGCCAATCCTGTAACCGGATCAATTTTATAGAGCTTGTCATCACTAATATCAATACCATATAAATTTCCGCGAATATCTGCACCAAGGCCTGTCATATTTCCTGAATTTACCATCAATCCAACGGAAGTTAATTCATAAGTTTCGATGTTCATTGTAAACAGTTCACCACCTGTACAGCAGAAAAATGTTTCATAGGAAGGAGAATATGTAAAACCTGATAATGCCTCGGAAAGAGTAGCCAATTGGATATGCTCACCGGTGGATGTATCCGTTGAATAAAATCCACCCATCCACTCAGTACAATACCAGGTACCATCAGGGCCGAAATCACCACCCATAAAATAAATGCCACTGGGTTTTGGAGCCAGAATTTCGAAAGATGTGGGATCCTCAAGATAGAACTTTGCCCAACCTGTAGGGCCGCCGGTCCCACCGGTTACCATACAAAACGCCTCATTCCCTTTGGTCCCGTTAAATTTTTCAATTACATCAGTATTGGTATTTAACTGCGATGAAGTATAAACCTTTTGGGCTACTGAAACCTGGATTATCAATAATCCTAAAATTGTTAAACTTAGTTTTGTAAATGTTTTTTTCATTTTGTGTTTTTTAAAGTTGTTTTTAAATTTCTATTTTTAGTTGCCTGTTTTTTATTCTCAACCGATTCAATGAGTTTTTTTAAGGCCTCATTCTGCGCCTCCAGTTTATGAACCAGATCTTTTTTTTTGTCTTGTTTATTCATTTGAATAATTTTAAAAATCAAAAGTAGAATACTTTGGAGCTTGAATCAAAAATTCACGGGCAACAATAACTTCACAATGATAAAAAGGTGGTGCATTATTAGTGCACAAGTGGAGGGAATTCTCAGATTAGCAGACATATTAGGATATATGTCATTTCGACCAAAGGAAGAAATCTGCTATTTGAAATCAATTAGATTTCTCACCCTCGTTGCTCGGGATTCGAAATGATGGATAAGAATTTAAATCGAATTCAAAAAACCGGATAAACTTTGCGATTCATTAGTTAGTGTCCGTCTATTAGCTTTATATTGTTGATAACAAATAAGATAAGGTATAAATCGGATTGATAATTTTCCTATTTTTGAAGAAAAGCAATACTATGAAACTCTTCGAGGAATTACG
>JABMQA010000561.1 GCA_013203545.1 Bacteroidota bacterium | reverse complement strand
GTGAGGTATAGCGTGATCAGAGAGCAAACCTCACCTGATGGGTTTTATCCTGACTGAATAATTTCATTCCTGAATGGTGTAAGGGCTAAAGTGGTAAGCTTAAAATACTGACACACAAAGGGAATAAAGAAACTTCCATATCCTGGTTCTCCCGATTTTGGATGAGGCAACATAATCCTGTTAAATGCTAATAAATATGTACATCAACAAATATGATTTTCAATATTCCTACTATTTAGATATGGTCTAAATTACCCCCCCCCCTAATGTTTTTTCCAGGAGTAGCGCATATTTTTATTATATCTTTGGGTCTTGAATTGAGAACCCATAAATCCCATAAAGCATGACAGGCACTTAATCGTTTCCCAACATTTTTCGTAAGCAATACTTTCAGCTTGGGCATAAAAAAAGTACCCCCAACGCTGAAAATTAAATACACACTCTACTGCAATATTTAATAAGCAAACAAAGGAGGTACAGCGGCAAAAGTAAACAAAAAACAAACAAGCCGACATTTGAAGATACAGCAAATTGCTGAGTAGAATGCGGCGGGGGAGGTTTTTCCAAAACCCCTCTCCCAAACCATGCAGGCACCTGGCAAAGAGCCGGGCGTCAGCACCATTGCCCAGGGGCATTGGAAAGGTTTTGGGGCGGAAGCCGAAAAGCATACAAGGTAAAAATTACTGATCAAAGCTCAATTTGTCATTGGACTATATTATCTTGTATGAATAAAATAATAAATAACTTAGATAATTACAAATATGAGAAATCTCAAATTATTTAAAACTTTTTTACTAATAGTTTTTATACTAACTAGTACTTTGTTGAAATCACAATTTTATCATACCCCTTATGAAGTAAATTTAGAACCTCTGCACAACAATGATGAGTTAAGTTTTACAATTACTATAACCAATTTAGCATTTCATGAAAATGGAAATGATTTTACTTTGGAAGTATACGATCCTAATGAAATTTGGGATTGGATTAATATTTCACCAAGTACTTTTACTCTTTATTACGTTGATGAAACCAAAGAAGTTACTGTATCCGGTATAATACCTGGAGATTGGGTTCCAAGTTCTTATCAAACATCGGTTGAAATTAGTGATGAGTATCAATCAGCGTATACCTTATTTTATGGGGTCATAGTACCTTCTTCTGGAGATGAAGATTACATTCTAATCGTAGAAGCTGATCATGAGTTCTTTGAAAATGATGAACTTTATTATAAGGCAGAATTTATAGATATGCCTCCGGGTAACGATTTAATTGTAGAATGGAATCTCAAAATGACCTTGAGTAGTACAGAAGGTGATTATATCTATATTGATTCGGATGAACCGTTCAATCCATTTCCTACTCACATATCCGAGTGGGATCCTATCGCACCTGAATTGCCTGATGAATTACAATTCATTAGAAATTCCGTAGGTCAGATACAAGGCACTTTTATTATAAGTGGAAAGGATAATGATGGAGTGTGGCATGAGGCAGGTGGTGAAATTAGGATCAATAAGGAACCCAATCAACCGGATTTGCATTATTTACATTCAAGTGGCACTTCGGCAAATCTATATTTCCTTAACAGCCCAGCCGAAAACTACTATATTTATTATGATACGGACTCAGGCCCACCGTACAGTGGAACAGGTTTAACTCAAGGTGATTCACCAATTAATGCCGGGAATAATACAAGCTTTCAAATTGATGGTTTGCAAAGCTGCACTCCTTACTATTTTTCAATTAAAGCTACCAACAGTTACGGAGAAAGTAGTTATTCGGATGAAAAGGAAATATTCCTTTTCGATGCACCAAATGCACAACCCATATTTTATTTTCTGGAAGATCATTATGTGGATTTTGATTACACATACACCCAAAATCTGTATTTTGCCGGTGATTTTATTATTGAGTCTGGTGCCGATATTAGTTTTGCTGGAGGTACTATCGTTTGTGGGGAAAACTCCAAAATCATCATCGAACCCGGTGGAAAGTTAACTATTGATGGTGCAACCTGTACAGCTCCGTGCGGCCAAACCTGGCAGGGCATCGAGGTGTGGGGCAATCCTGATGAACACCAGTTTACCATTGAAGATGAATGTGTTCAGGGAACACTTATTTTGAAAAACGGTGCAAAGATCGAAAATGCTGTAATAGGTGTTTTGCTGGCCGCCACAAACGAAGCCGGTTCAATTGATGATACAAAAGCCGGTGGTATCATTCAGGCCCAATTCATTGAAAATCCTGAAGAACCTTCTGCAGCATTTATCAATAACCAAACGGCAATAAATTTTCGCCCTTACCACAACTCGCACCCATACAACGGGGAAGGTAATGAAATGCCAAATCTAAGTTTCATCGAAAACTCCTTATTTGAAGTTAATGGTGATTACCTGATGGGCAACGACTGGTGGGATACACATATTTACATGTTCGATGTTTATGGTATCCATATTATGGGCAGTGCTTTTGTTAACAACCTCACTGCCGAACCTTCAGGGCATGGTATTAATGCTTACCATGCAGGATTTAGCGTATATGCCATGTGTGGTGAACAGCTAACCCCCTGCCCCGAAGAATCCATACTTAAAAACTCATTTGCCAATTTTACCAAGGGTATTAACCTGCTGAGTGCCGGTTCTTACACACTAACTGTAAACAATGCGGAGTTTATCGACAACAGCAATGGTATTATATTAGATGAAGTGGACAATGCAACGCTGATCTTTAACGAGTTTTACATTGGTGAAACGGATGATGGGGATGAGCAGCAATGTGGCGATAATACCGCAACCTATGGCATCGATATCAGTAACAGCATTGGCTTTACTATTGAGGAAAACTACTTCTCAAAAGCGCAGGGCACGCCTCCAGGTAATTATATCGGCATCAGGTTAACAGCCTGCCCCTCTTTCAGTGATGTGATTTACTTCAACGAGTTTGACGGCTTAAGTGTAGGTATCCAGGCTGAGGATGAAAATCGGAGTAATCCGTTAAGCGATGAAACCGGTGTAACTTATCTTTGCAACCAAAACACGGATAATAATTACGATTTTTATGTGGCTGATGAATCAATTGTTGGGGGGTATATGGGCTATTGGGACCATTCTTCGGGCAATACATTAAGCCCCAACGCCCAGGTGCAGTTCCAGAACGACTATACTGAATCAATTATCTATTTTTACGACCAGGATGAACCTGACCAGGTACTTTCAAATCATTCCAGGACAGTAGTTCCGGTTGCTATTGATAATACAAACTCCTGCCCGTCACACTATGGTGGCCAGTCGCCTATTGACGGGGGAATGGTTTTAAGCGATTCTGAAAAACTGCAATTGGAAACGGAGTACCTGCAAAGCGATAATGATTACAACAATGTAGAAACTTTGTACAACAATTTATTGGACGGGGGAAATACTGAGGCGCTGGAAGCCGAAGTGGAAAGCTCGGGCCCAACCGATATGTGGGAACTCAGGGAAGAATTGTTGGGTAAATCACCTCACCTGTCAAAAGAAGTGTTGATGGCAGCTGCCGATAAAACAGATGTTTTGCCCGAATCGGTGCTGTTCGAGATCCTATCGGCCAATCCTGACGAATTGCGCGAAGAGGAATTGATGGCTTATTTAGAGAATAAGGAGCAACCCCTGCCGCAATACATGATTGATATTTTGTGGCAACTAGCCAATGGCACTTCTTACAAAACAGTTTTACTTTCGGAGATGGCTGCTTACCATGCGCAAAAAATAGCTGCCGCACAGGCCGTTATCCGCAGCATTGTTAACGAAGATGAACCGGATATGGAAGAATTGCGAAACTGGTTAGACAATATCGGCGGTTTGGAAGCTGATAAACAGATTATTGATACCTACATCCTGGAAAGCGATTACAGCTCGGCACAAAGTTTACTCGACATATTGCCTGCTTTGTACGAACTAAGCGGCGATAACTTACAGGAATACAACGATTACAAATCATTAAAGCAGTTGGTGATGAGCCTGGTGCAGCAGGGCCGGACGATATTTGAATTATCCGAAACCGAACTTGCAAGCGTAATAGATCTGGCCGAATACGGTACCGGGAGTGCAAAAACCTCGGCACAGGGCATACTTGAATTCGCTTATGGTTATGATTATTGCAATTGTCCTGATTTACCCGAAAACATCCAATTGAAAAGCAGTACCATCGATATGGGTGATATGGCAAAGGCAAGAGGCCTGGAGATAAGTTCGGAACCCAACCCGGCCGATACATGGGTTGCCTTTGACTATACGCTGCCTTTATCGGAAACCCAAGGCACAGTCGAGATTACCGATAACCTCGGCAGAATAATCCATACGGTTGATATTATGCAACAACAGGGGCAGTTTGTGCTTGACATCCGCAACTATAAAGCGGGCATTTATTATTATACCCTGAAATGTGGCAGTTTGCAACAAACAGGTAAACTGATTGTGAAATAATGATTAATTTTAGCAGGTGTGTGGCCCCGGCCGCCACCTGTTTTTTTAACTTGACTTAAATACAAACAATCCATCCATGAAATCAATAAATTATAACCACCTGCTACCAATACTTTCTCTTACCTTTCTTTTTTTTATTTTTCGCCCTTGCTTTTCGCAAAGCAATATGCCCATACAATGGCAGGGATGTTACGGTGGCACCGATCATGATTATGCAACCGATATGGTTGGGCACCCAAATGGTTATTTGGTGATTGGTAAGGTCGCATCTGATGATGGTGATGTTACAAATTACCATGGCGGGTGGTACGATATATGGCTCATGCAAATAGATAGCGTTGGCAACCTACTTTGGGAAAAATGCTATGGGGGCAGTGGGCCTGAAGGCCAGGGAAGGATCATAAGTGATAATAATGGCAATT
>JABMQA010000560.1 GCA_013203545.1 Bacteroidota bacterium | reverse complement strand
GGATATGGGATTGTAAAAAGCTTGATAGGAAAGACTGAAAATGGAAAATAAGAATGAGATATAACAGAAATGGAAAATTTAAGAAATAAGATTTATTTAGGGGCCTTGCTACATGACATTGGCAAATTCTACCAAAGAGCAGACGACAATGGTACGGCAAGGTCAATGGAACTTGACCAAACGGTAAAAAACCTGGAAGGTTACACATGTCCCAAAAACAAAGATGGATTTTATACCCATAAACATGTTTTATGGACAGCACAGTTTGTTGAAGATATTGGAATTGATAAGCTTAGCAGAACAGATGATACAATTCTTAAACTGGCTTCATATCATCACAAACCATCCACATTTAATGAAGGGATCATCCAACTTGCAGATCATTTATCATCGGGCGTTGACAGGACAAGGGCCGATGCACAGGAGGATGAAAAGGCATCAAAAAACTGGGATCACTTTAAGACCGTAAGGATGAAATCTGTTTTTGATATCCTTTTTAAGGAAAAACAAAATGAATACAGCTATGAACTTCCAGTTTGTCCTATAGACTTAACAATAGACTATTTCCCCAGAAACAACTTTACAGAAAAACCAAATTACCGTGAAGTTTGGAATAAGTTTATTGAAGAGGTGAAGTTTATCCAAACCGAAAATGGAAAAACATGGGCGGAAACTTTTCTTTATCTTCTTGAAAAATATACCTCAACCATTCCCTCAAGTACCATCGACCTGCCAGACATTTCTTTGTTTGACCATCTGAAAACAACCGCTGCATTTGCAGCATCATTGTTTGATTATGCAAAAGAAAAGAACATAAGTAATCTTGCTTCATTAAAAAAAGAAAATACCCCATTCCTGCTTATAGGAGCAGATGTCTCAGGAATACAGTCATACATCTATGATATTATTTCGAAAAATGCCGCAAAAAACCTCAAAGGAAGGTCATTTTATCTCCAACTCTTGACTGATACAATCATTCAGACCCTGATCAGGGAATTAAATCTATTCCAATCAAATGTTGTTTACAACTCAGGTGGGGGATTCTACATCATTGCTCCCAATACTACATTTGTTAAAGAATCATTAGCCAAAGCAGTTAAGGATATAACACATAAGGTTTTCAAGAATCATAAAACGTCGCTTTACATCGCTTTCGAAACGGTAGAATTAACTCAAAAGACAATCTTTAACCAGGAAATTAATCTTACCTGGAAACAACTGAACGAGAAGCTGAGCTTGAAAAAGAGACAGCGATTCAAGGGAATGCTGGTAGATGATTATGACTATTTTTTTGAACCTTCCGGTGGAGAACAGCTGGAACGAGATGGTATAACCGGTGAGGAATTTGAAACAGGGGAAAAGGGCATTAAAGTTAATGATATCCTGATAAAACAAACTACAGCTGACCAAATTGAGCTGGGTAAAAAACTAAAAAAAGCTATTTACTGGATTACTTCTGAAAAAAAATTGACCTATTGGAAGGGCAATGAATTTGAACCATGTAACCTGGGTATTTACCATTATTTTATTCATGCTGAAGAATTGTCGAAGAAAAAGGAAATATTGACCGGCAGTCTTGATAACGCAAGAATAATGCGTATTTCTGATGTTGATTTTTTAAACGGCTTAGATGGGAAAAACAATGTTTCTGGTTTCTCTTTTTATGGGGGCAATGATTTCCCTGTAGATGAGGATAATATTACCCCAAAAACCTTTAACGAATTAGGAGGACAGGAAAGTTTTAAGCGTATTGCTGTACTAAGAATGGATGTTGACAACCTGGGAAATGCTTTCATCCGGGGTTTTGCTGATGGCAGAAAGACATTCTCCCGCTATAGCGTCCTTAGCAGAAATTTAGATTTTTTCTTTAAGGGCTATTTAAACACCATCTGGAAGGATGATAAATTTAAAAACCATACATTTATTGTTTATTCCGGCGGCGATGACCTTTTTATTGTTGGCCGGTGGGATTTAATTTTTGACCTCGCCATTCGGATAAATAAAGATTTTAGGGACTGGACCTGCCATAATCCGGCATTGACCCTATCCGGGGGTATAG
>JABMQA010000559.1 GCA_013203545.1 Bacteroidota bacterium | reverse complement strand
GGTAGCAGGGGTGATATCTTCTCTGTCCCCACAAAAACCGGAATTACCAAAAACCTGACCAATTCAAATAATGTTCACGACAGGAGTTGCGACTGGTCGCCCGATGGTAAATATATCGCCTTCATTTCCGACAAAACCGGTGAAGATGAAATTTATTTCCAGAAACAGGATGGATCGGAAGATCCGGTTCAGCTTACAAAAAACAGCGACACTTACAAGTTTAATATTGGCTGGTCGCCCGACAGCAAAAAAATTGCCTGGGCCGATCAGAAAAAACGCCTGTATTATCTTGATATAGACACAAAAGATGTAACGCTTGTGGATAAGTCAGATGATGGCGAACTGCGTGATTTCAACTGGTCGCCCGATAGCAAATGGCTGGCCTATAGCCTCCCCAGTGACGATGAAGAGACAAGGATCGTATTCTATAATTTGAGTACTGAGGAAAAAACGCCGGTTACCAGCAAATGGTATGGTTCCAGAAACCCATCTTTCAGTAAGGATGGAAAATACCTCTATTTTACTTCAGCACGGACTTTCAACCCTGTATATAGTTGGACAGAGTGGAACCATGCCTACAACGATATGCAAAAAGTTTATTTCTTAACACTGGCCAAGGATACCAAATCACCCTTCGAGCCCGAAAATGATGTGGTTGAGATTAAGGAAGAGGACACGGAAAAACCGGAAGAAAACGGCGAAAAGGAAGAGGGGAAGGAGGAAAGCGATGACATTAATATTGACCTTGACGGGATTCAGGACCGGGTGATTGAACTTCCTGTAGAAGCCGGAGCATACTGGTCGGTTAAAGGATTTGAAGGCGGGGTTTACTACAGTCGTTTCAAAACCGGAGACGATAAAAGCTCCTTCTGTTATTTCGACCTGAAGGATAAAAAGGAAACCGTTTTGGGTAGCATTAACGGATATGAGATATCAGCAGATGGTAAAAAAATGATGGTTTTCATGGATGGTAAACTGGCGGTGATCGATTTACCCAAGGGTAAGATCAAGGTTGACAAATATGTGGATCTGTCGAACATGAAAATCTGGACTGATCCGAAACTGGAGTGGCAGCAGATTTTTGATGAATCTTGGCGTCAGATGCGCGACTTCTTTTACGATCCCAATATGCACGGACTCGACTGGGATAACATTTATAAGAAATACGAACCGCTGGTAAAGAACGCCAATACCAGGTACGATCTCTCTTACATCATTGGCGAAATGATAGGTGAACTGAATGTGGGGCATGCCTATGTTAGCGGCGGGGACAGGATCAAGCCTGAACGGATCAAAACCGGCTTGTTAGGAGCTGAACTAAGCAGGGATAACTCCGGTTATTATCGCATCGATAAAATTTTGAAAGGTCAGAACTGGGATAAATCCATTCGTTCGCCTTTAACAGAAATCGGTGTTGATGTAAGCGAGGGGGATTACATTGTTGCGGTAAACGGCAAGGCCACAAATGATATGAAAAACATTTTTGAATCTATGGTTGGACAGGCCGGAAACCAGGTTGAACTGACTGTTGGCCCAAAAGCGACCGACAAAGATACCCGCAATGTAGTTGTAGTTCCGATAGACAACGAAAGCAGCCTCTATTACTACGAATGGGTACATGGCAATATTAAAAAGGTGGACGAGGCCACCAACGGAGAGGTTGGATATATCCATATTCCGGATATGGGCCCTAAAGGATTGAACCAGTTTGTACAGTACTTTTATCCGCAATTGCGTAAAAAAGCGCTGATTATTGATGACCGGGGCAATGGTGGTGGAAATGTTTCGCCCATGATCATCGAACGTCTGCGTCGTGAACTGTCGATGATGGAGGCAGCCAGAAATACCACCGGCGATCCCAAACCGGATGCAGGCATGTACGGCCCGATGGTTTGCCTGATCAACCAGTATTCCGCTTCCGATGGTGACCTCTTCCCATACCAGTTCCGTTATCATAACCTGGGTAAACTGATCGGTACCACCACCTGGGGAGGCGTTGTTGGTATTCGTGGAAGTCTCCCGTTTATCGATGGTGGCGACCTCCGTAAACCCGAGTTTGCACACTACAGCGCCGACGGCAAGGAATGGATTATCGAAGGCAGGGGCGTAAAACCGGATATTGAAATCCGCAACGATCCGGCCCTCGAATTCGAAGGCATCGACCAACAGTTGAACAAAGCCATCGAGGTGATCATGGAAGAGCTACGGACCAATCCACAAACTTTGCCTGACCCGCCTCCGTTCCCGGATAAATCGAAGTAATGAAAATCTGTTAACCAACAAAAGGC
>JABMQA010000558.1 GCA_013203545.1 Bacteroidota bacterium | reverse complement strand
GCGCTCCGCGCCCGCTTTCTCTCAACTCCACTCCTTAACTATCTTTAATGCTTGTCATTTCGACCGAAAAAACGGAGCCAGGCGGAGTTTTGAAGGGAGAAAACTATCCCACCCAGTTACATATTTCTTTTTGAGTACATATCGGGGCAGTTAATAAAAGCGTTAAATCCATTGTAATCTACATTTTACTCGCTTAGCTTGACGGCTATGGGATGGCGTCCCTGGGGTTTTGAAGCAGCTTCCCTATCCAGGGTTTCCAGCCCCCTTGTGCCTCGGGGCTTTTCCCGTTGGGATACCTCCGGCAAAACCCTTGCACTAATCATCCTCTAAAGTTAATTTTCTGATGGATTCCTCATCATGAAGATAATTATGAAAATCTATAAATTCCTGTCGCCTTCCATACCAGTTCAACACCTCACTTCTTGCGAGGCTGGTCGGTTTATCAATTAAAAATATCCTGTAAGAACAAAACTCATAGGATTTAAAATCTTCGCTAATATCGTGTTTGGAAGGATTATGGTTGATGTAATATACCAATTTTTTCAGGTAAACTTCATCCTCAATTTTTATCCTTCTGAAATAGCTCATAAACAAGCTGCCATTTCTATGCTTCCTGAAATTCACCTTGTTGGTATAACTGAGAATAAATCTCGACAACTGTTTACTAAAATCCAATTTTCCAATATCATCATTTACGTGTAGCAAAAGATGATAATGATTTGGAAGCAAGGCAAAAGCATATATGGCGCAGTAATCGATCAAATAGAACTTTAATTTTTCAAGAAACATATTATAGTCATCCGAATTGAAAAATACGGTTTGAAAGTTATTTCCCCTGTTGTAGATGTGGTAAGTGAAACCAGGTTCAATTGGAGTTCTAATCTTTTTTGATGGCATGTGTTTTTTAGGTAAAAGTACTTAAAATTCAGGTTTGATTTTAGCAATCTATAGGACAAGGGATGCAAGCATTGACGCAGGAAAGGATGGCGTCCCTGGCCATTTCTGTCTTCGCTTTCCAGAGTTCCCATCAGCTAAGGGACGCAAGCCGCGAGGAACGAGGGGATGGCGTACCTGGGTTTGACAAATCCAGGCCTGCTATTTTAAAAATTTAACATCTGTAAACCATATATTACATTTCTTTGTATTAATTTTAACCCTTAGTTCCTTTTCCAATTACCATTCACATCCTTAACTGAATAAAATTAAAGAAATGAAAAAATTTACATTTTCAGGATTATGGGTCCTGATCCTGGTTTTGATGGCCATTTTATTAAATGCCCAGGTAGCACATTCCTGCGACAGCACCGGGCCCGTAATTGTTGTAAATCCAACTTCTATTATTCAGCCACTTCCCTCTGGTGGTACAGCACAGGGCATATTGAACATTGCCAATGATGGAGATTCCAATCTCATTTTCGAGATCCAAATTGAATACTTCCAACCTGAGGATGGATGGCTCCTTGTTACACCAACAATGGACACTGTTATTCCGGGTGGAAACACAGATATCACACTTGATTTTGATGCCGGTGGACTTGAACAAGGAATACACCAGGCAATCTTGCTTATTGCCAATAACTCTGCAATTGACACCCTAACTGTTCCCGTTGATATTGTAGTTCATTATTGTGGGCCAAACTACGCAATTATCCCTATGTCCTTCGAGCAAACCCTGGAATCCGGCCATACAGCCACCCAGGAGATGACAATCACCAACATCGGAGAGGCGGTATTAACTTTCGATATTGAGGTTGTGACAAATGAAAAAACAAAAGCTGATCCTGATCCTAATAACAGGCCTATTAAGCGGCAGCAGTGTAATGAACCTGTAATTGGAATCAATGTTGATGCGGCTCCGGGTTTTACCCCCGGGCCCATCAGTTACACCGATGATCTCTACGATCTGCAGTTTGAGTTTGCCTGTGGAGATGCTTCCGGTGAGGCAGGGACAGAATGCGACGGAAACTACATCTATACCACCAAATGGAACGGAACCGGCCAGTTCTTCAGGTATCAAATCGACGGCACCTTTTTGGGTCAGTTCGATATTTCTGGCGCTGCAGGCGTACGCGACCTTGCTTACGATGGTACCTATATGTATGGTGCTGCTGCCAATACCACACTATTCGAAATGGACTTCCTCAACGAACTACTCATCAGCACACTTACAGCAGCTGTTGAAACACGTGCTATCGCATATGATGAAGGTGAGGATGGGTTCTGGGCCAACAACTGGACCACAGCACCAACTTTGTTTGACCGGTCCGGTGTAATAATAAAATCATTTGACATAAATGGCGACGAAAACATTTATGGCTTCGCCTATATGGATAATATCGAAGGGCAAGCACTCTGGGCTTTATCACAAAGCCAAAGTGGCAACATGCTTTTACGTTACAACCTGCCTGATGGAACATTTGAATCAATCTTTGATATGATGACCATTCTAAGCATGCCTAATTCCGGTGACATTGCCGGAGGCCTCTATATGCACCCTGACCTCGTATCAGGTTATTGGACGCTCGGCGGATTAGTTCAAAATGTATGCCTCTGGGGAATCGAAATGGGAATCACAAATCAGCCAACCAACGATGTTGGAATACGACGTTTCACCTCTCCTACCACAGGGCCTGTACTTACCAACCGTGAAATCGTATCAGTAGAAATTAAAAATTACGGTACTGCCCCACAAAGCAATGTTCCGGTTTACTACTCACTTGACGGTGGTGAACAGGTTAACGGAATTGTTCCGGGTCCAATAACTCCGGGTGAGAGTATTGAATATACTTTTGAAGGAACGGTTGATTTGAGTACGCCCGGACAATCTTATTATTTTGTTGGATGCACCACGATGGAAGGTGATGAAAACCCGGACAACGATTGTAAAAATATGCTCCTTACATGGGTAAACATCACCTACTGCGATGCTTCAACCACTGTTGAAGACGAGTGGATTGCCCGGGTTATCTGTGGCGACATTGATAAATCCAGTGGATGGCAGGGAGGTGTAGCCGACTATACGGATCTTTTCACACGCATAGATGCCGGTTTGTCAGAATCCTTAACATTGAAAACGGCAAGGCATGGGCCAGTGACATTGTGTATGCATGGGTTGACTGGAATGACAACTTCGAATTCGAACAGGGTGGTGAAGAAGAATTCCAGCTTAACAACGTTGGCGGAACAGGCCAGATTTTCGAAGGCACCATTACGGCTCCGGGAGATGTAAATGACGGAGTACACCGGATGCGTGTAAGAATGACATACAGCACGCCGCCTGTACCCTGTGATGATGCAACTTATGGCGAGGTGGAAGATTACACTATTGTCACCGGCCCACCAGCACCCTGGTTGTCGGCTAACCCACTAAGCGGCACACTTAACTATGGCGAATCAATTACCATTGCTGTAGGCTTTGATTCCTATGGACTACCAGCGGGTGATTACTCAGGCACACTTGTTTTTACCTGCAGTGACCCCTATCACCCTGTCGTAAACATTGATGTATTGCTGCATGTAACTTCACCATTTTTTCCGCAAATTGCTGTTGATCCTTCTTTTTTTTCGTTTGAAATACATCCGGGTGGAACTGAACGCGACATTCTGACCGTCGAAAACATGGGTACCGACACGTTATTCTACAACATGGACATTGAATACATCCAAGACCATCCAAAAATTGTTGGAACACGTCCGGAGGCTGATCCTGCAAACTGCGAAGCTGCCGGTGGATCTTTTCCCGGCAAGATGGTTTATTCCGATGACCCCTACAATCTGCAGTTTGAGTTTGCCTGTGGGGATGCTTCCGGTGAAGCAGGGACAGAATGCGATGGCAACTATATCTATACCACCAAATGGAACGGTACCGGTAATTTCTTCAGATACGAACTCGACGGTACTTTCATAGGTCAGTTTTATATAGCTGGTACTGCCGGTGTACGCGACCTGGCTTATGATGGAGTCTACATGTATGGCGCTGCTGCCAATACCTCACTATTTGAAATGGACTTCAATGACGAATTACTGGTCAACACACTGTCGGCACCAGTTGCTACACGTGCGATCGCTTACGATGAAGGTGAAAACGGTTTCTGGGCCAACAACTGGTCAAACAATCCTGTATTATTCGACCGTTCCGGTACAGTAATAAAATCCTTCGAGATCAACGGTGATGAAAGTTTCTATGGCTTTGCTTATATGGACAATGACGAAGGCCTTGCATTGTGGGGAAACTCACAAAGTGGTAACGGCAATACGCTGAAACGATACAGCCTGCCTGAGGGAACATGGGAATCAGATTTCGATATGACATCGATCCTGACAATGCCTGTTCCGGGTACGGATATCGCCGGTGGTCTTTACATGAGCCCTGACATATGCACAGGTAGATGGACACTTGGTGGTCTCGTACAGAATATTTGTCTATGGGGGGTTGAAATGGGCACGGTTCCAACCACCCCGTCAGATTGGCTTGAAGTTGAGCCGATGATGGGTTCCCTGGCACCGGGAGCATCAAAAGAACATGATATTATCGCCTATTCCGGAAACTTTATATGGTACGAATTTCATGAAGCAATGATCGTTATTTCATCAAACGACCCGGTTACACCTGAACTTCAAATTCCTGTATTTATTGGTATAATAAATGAT
>JABMQA010000557.1 GCA_013203545.1 Bacteroidota bacterium | reverse complement strand
GGTTAATGAGCCCTATACCGAGGATTTTCTATATAAATACGAACTAACAGAACTTGATCCCGGTGTTTTATATGATTTTAAGGTAGTTATTGAGATAACATATCCATTTGAAAAAACCGGTTCGTTTATCAGCCCACCTGATTCTACTGAAACAAAAATAAGCTTTTATGGTTATAGCGATACACAAGGTGATAGTATTGGTGCATCTCCTTTTCATGATGAGGTATGTTATAAAGTAGTTGATGAAATTAATAATGACCCGACATCACAAACTCTGATAATTCATTCCGGTGATTGGAACTACGATGATACGGAAGAAATGTGGGATGCTCAGTATTTCCTTAAAGAAGATGATAATGCTGTGGAAATGAGGACTAAAATCGGTGTTGTAGGTTGTATAGGTAATCATGAGGCAAACTATGGTTCAAATGCTCCAAACTACAGAAAATACTGGCCTTATGATTATCCTGATGCAGAACCTGATTTTTGGCATTCGTATGATTACGGACCGGTTCATTTCTGTTTTGCTGATCAACGTTGGGAAAATTACACATTAGGAAATGCCAACACCCAAAAAGAGTGGATAAAAGATGATCTTAAAGATAGTAATAAACCCTGGAAGGTATTGGTTTTTCACCCTCCTGTTTATACTTGGGTCGAAGATCCCAACTATTACAATTGTGAAAAAGATTTTTATGACGAAATATTAAACGATCCTGAAAAATATGGAGTTAACATGGTCCTAAATGGCCATGTGCATAAATACTCTAACTGGCTGGTAAACGGAGTACATCACCTTACTCTTGGAGGAGGAGGAGCCATCATATCTGAAGAGGATCAACCTGAAGTTTATGATCCAAATAATCCTAATATTATAAGATATCAGACAAATTGGCATTTTGCAAAGTTTGAAGTTCATAATGATTATATAAAAGTAAAAGTTCCATATTATAAGGATGATACAAGCAACTGGGATATTTTGGATGAATTTATTATTCCTCACTCATTTGTGATAGATTCAGGGGAGAATATAGTATGGGAAGACCATGGTTGCCATTACTATGCCGACAGTATAAGGATTAAAACAGGGGGAGTTCTTACAATAAAAGGAGATGTTGAATTCCAGCGTGATGGCGGAATTATTGTTGAACCGGGCGGCAGACTAATAGTAGATAGCGCCCTATTAACCTGCCTTGGCGATTACATTGTTATTGATGAAAAACCATACTGGCAGGGAATACAGGTCTGGGGCAACAGCTCTGTTCATCAGTTTCCAGATACCAACGGAAATTACCAACAAGGTTACCTGAAATTGGAAAATGGAGCAATAATAGAAAATGCAGTATCAGCAGTTGAATTGTGGAGACCTGATCATTGGGGCACACAGGGTGGAATTGTTTTTGCTGATAATACAACTTTCCGTAACAATACAAAATCAGTTCATGCTTTGTATTATCAAAACTACCATCCTTATGATACTACTCATAAAGAAATGGATTACATGAGCAACTTCAAAGATTGTACTTTTGAAATTGACACAAACTATTCCGGCGAACACATCTTTTATAAACACGTTGACCTATCACATGTAAGAGGAATAGATTTTCAGGCATGTGATTTTTATTTAGCAGATAAGGTTGAGGGTGTTTCCGATTGGAGCAGCGGAATATTCTCTAATGATGCAAGATTTAAAGTTTCTGCTACATGTATGACAACTCCATGCCCTGAAGAAGATTATGACAGACCTTATTTTTCAGGTTTTAAACATGCAATATTTGCTACTACCGATGGTTCTACAACAAATAGTTTTAGTATAGACCGTGCTGACTTTGTAAACAACGCTTGCGGTGTAAAAATAATGAGAGTAAACAATGCAATTATTTTACGCTCTGAGTTTGAAATTGGATTTAATAATAACAGCGAGGAATGTGAAGCTTGTGACGGTTACTATAATTCTTATGGAATTATATTAGACAATGCAAGCGGCTTTGCTATTGAAGAAAACAACTTTACCAAAGTACAGGGAGCTCCGAGCGGGATTTATTACGGCATTTTAATTAACAACACCCAAGC
>JABMQA010000556.1 GCA_013203545.1 Bacteroidota bacterium | reverse complement strand
TCGTTGGTAATATTGCATCGTCCCTTTCCTGAAATTTTTAGTTTCAGCGCAGGTGTATGCATCTTTTCAAGAATTAATATTTTTGCGGAAGGTTTACAGCTCTCAATGGCCGCAATTAAACCTGCCGGCCCTGCGCCTATAACGATAATGTCATATTGATCTTGTAACATTATTTGAATTAGTATCACATGATACTATCATTTGCCAGCAATTTTTAGTATTTGATGTTAATTTTTGACGATGACCTATTTCATTCGCCCGACCCAGAATTTTTAGCACGCTGCGTGTTGTGGGTCGGGTTGAGCGCGTTGTTATCTGGTATTAATATAGTCCTTTAATTTTTCAATGACAATAGAATCACTTAAATCTTCGTTATATTTGAAATATGCTAGATTAACCTTGTTTGAGTTAGCTAATTTTTTCTTCCGCACATCTCTTTTTTGCAATTTTCCAAAGGCCTCTTTCCCTCCCCAGTAAGAGACAGGTTCATAATGTTGAATGCCTTGGTATTCAATACCTAAATTTAAATTTTCTATAAAAATATCAAATTCCATGCCTTCGAGAAATTGAGGACGGTAGTGTCGATGTATAGTAAATGTTGGAAATAGAGACGTGATTATATGGTAAAGAATGGTTTCACTCGTCCATGCTTCTCCGATTTTTTTATGATTAAATTTTAACCTGACCTCGTTTTCTATGATTTTCCAAATTTTTCTTATTTGTTTTTGATATTTTTTCCATAACTCATTTGCCTTGTCAAAATCAATTTGTGACAACTCCCTGTATATTTGAGGAGTTTTTGTGGGAGCATCTTCAATAAGATCAAGTATTTCTTTGGGGCAAATATCAGATAGGATTCGATTACTGATAGGTTTAATCCCCATTTCATATGCTTGTTTGTTGATATACCAACCATAATTTTGTTTAAAAACCCCGCCATACATTTCGACACAATATCGAAAAGAAGGAACTACCTTGTTGCATTCATGGCAAAGTTTGTTTTTAAACCGGAGATGTTGCATAATTTTTTCATTTTTAGGGGCATTTATTTGCATCAATTCATCGACGAGTGATGCCGGAAAGTACATTGAATCTAATATAAAATTTCTCGAAGGGTATGCATTAAGTGGTATTCCATCACGCAATCGAAATTTAGTATAATTCTCAATGGCAATTTTTGAACATGAACATAAATATAGTGGTGTGTTTTTAAACTCAGCAAAACCAAAGAATGCGCCATAGTTTCCTGGATAGTGTACAACTGGGAGGGGTAAATTTTCTTTTGCAATTGTGTGATCTTTATACGCTACTTCTTTCTCAATTCCCCTTTTTCGCATTTCGAGGCCTGATTTCTGATTCTAATGCTTGATTTAATTAAACAGCTACACCCAATATATAAACATCTATTTTATCGCCATCATTTAATGCAAGTTTATTTCTTACTTTTTGATTTGAATAAATTTCAACCGTATTGGGTAGGGGATTAACCGCACCTATTCTTGCAATAATTTTTATTGAATAGATGTCTTTAATTATTACACCAGAAAAATATTTATAGCCACCTCTTTTGTAGTGTATATCGTAATGATCATTCGGTGGGTTTATTTCATTCGGGGGTTCTAACCAATCTGGATTTAGATTTTTTAAGAATTTCACTACACTTTCATCGACATTAAGGTTCAAAGTCCCAGGCTCTAAAGAATCAAATGAGCATAATTCTATGAGTTTGATTATTCTTTGAGGATTATGTTTTGAAATTTCTGTTTCACCAGGTGGTCCCGCGTTGCCCACTGAACTTCCTAGGTATACTTGCCCAGTAAATTTATACATTATCTACTCATTCTTTTTTTGCATTTCCTTACGCTCAGTCCGAAATATATCTACATCAGGACCAACGTACACCCATGTATATGTGGTGCCCTTGCTAAAAATGAATTTCATGTCTTCTCACATTCCCTGTTCTATTCCTTCGCCCTTGTAGGTTATTGTGAAAATTGCTTCTGCTTTGGAAGGAATACCTCCTAAGTTAATTGTCTTCGGAATCCAGAACACCAGATCACTATTAGGATAGATACTTGCATTTTCAAGAACAGGGATATTCCAGGTGTTATCAATAGCTATGTTTGTGCCTACAACTTGATTCATCACTACCGTTATTCTCACTTTTCTTGCAGGTAGTTTTCCTGTATTGGTTAAGCCAAAGGCATGCTTAAAAGGATCGTTTCTTTCTTCTGGTATTTGGGGGGTAAAAGCACTTTTGATGAATACGATTGGTTTATGGGTCAAAATAAAATCTTTACGCTGGAGCTCTATAGACTCAGCTTGTTGACGCACACTGTCGGCCATCAGTTTGACGTTATGTATAAATTTATTGAAATTAAACGCGGCGAAGAGTACCAAGACAAATGTTGATACTGCTATTGCGAATGTTGACCATGCTGAAAGAGTGGGTATTTTCATTTTTCTGCTTTTCATTAGTATTTCTCATATGTCTAACATTAATCATTGAACACTTGGTGCCATTTCAACCCAGCATCCCATTATTTAACCAAGATATCAAGAAAAATGTGCAAAAATGAGTTGACGATTTTGATCAAAACAGTGTGTTAGCGTCCGCTGGATCGCCTGGAAAACCTTGATGAGTTTGA
>JABMQA010000555.1 GCA_013203545.1 Bacteroidota bacterium | reverse complement strand
GGAATTGAAACCAATCTGGTTGGATACTGGCAGTTTAATGATGGAAGCGGGGCAGTTTTAATGGATGTTTTATCCGGAAATGATGGTGATTTAATAAATATGGAGGATGCTGACTGGGTTGTATCCACCATTCCTTTTGGGCCGGGGGTTTCTGAAACACAAACAGAAGCAGCAGGAACGGTTGATTTCACTGAAGCAGATCTGTCAATGTTCTACAATGCTCATAATGGGGCAGATGTATGCGTCACACGGATCGATACGGTTCCAAATATTAATCCATCCTTGCCGGTGTCTGTTTTTGACGAGCAATATTGGGTAGTACAGCGGTTCGGAAGTGGTACTTTAGATACCGATCTTACCTTTACAATAAATGAAGACCTTACGATAGCTCACCAGGAATTCCCGGGTCAGATCAAGCTTTATACCCGTTCAGCAACTGCCGATACAAACTGGGTTCACCTGGCCGATGCAGTTTCAGTGAATGCTGCAGAAGATAAAGAACATTTACGAACATAACAGGCTTTGGCCAGTTTATAATAGGAAAACTATACAATCCGGGTATTGAAATTGATCCGGGCTTCCTGTCAGAAAATCTTATATCGGGAGAAACATCCTCTCAAATTCTTAACTTAACCAATAATGGTGAGCCAGGCACCATACTAAATTATTCCATTGATTTTGTTTTTACCGAACCTGATGGTGGAACCGGGAAAGGTTGGGGGATTATCGGCTCCACTTTTGAAAGCAACATGACTCATTATTGGCCTGGAGCTACTGTTGATATTACCTTTACAATTACTTGTTTGGGTGCATGGAATTCTAGTTCTATTAGAGCAGCCTTCCTGGATTTTCCTGAGGGGGTAATGGTCAATAGTTCTACAGATTTTGTGGGCGGTTCAGATGGGTCATTATTAACTAGTAACAGTACCGGTAATGGGGTAGAGGTTTGGTGGACAGATGAGAATGGAGGATTTGGTAATATCAAGTACGGAGAAAGTGCAATTGCGACTGTAAATATAACTGTTGGCACGGGTTTTTACGGGAATATGGAACTATTCTGGACCTTAATGGGAGATATTCCGATTGGAGGGGATCCGGATTTTATTTATGGAATTATTACAAAGCTTCAAAATCCATGGTTGTCTGTCAATCCCGGGTCTGGTAATTGTGCTGTCGGAGAAACAGAAAGTCTGACAGTTGATTTTAGTGCAGTAAATTATTTAGAAGGGGAATACGCGGCAAATATTGTTATATCGAGTAATGATCCTGATAAGCCGGAAGTTATTGTACCGGTTATTTTAAATGTTATCAGTCCTCCTGAAATTGATCATTTTCCAGGAACCGCTCTGGAATTTGATGGTACTGATGACCATGTGATTATAACTTCTGTTCCAGAGCTAAGACCATCAAATAATTTTACCATAGAAGCCTGGATAAAACCAGATGACATCATCACAAATCAGGTTGTTTTTATGCATGATGAAAATGGTGGTGGTGATGACGGTTATGCACTTTCAATTTCAAATGGGAAGGCAAATTTTTCAGCTCATAATGGCGCTTCCCAGTACATCATTTCCGATGAGCCGATTATTGCCGGTACATGGAACCATATTGCCGGAGTATTTGACAACAGTACATTGAAAGTATATGTGAATGGTGTGGAAAAAACACTTGCAGGAAGTGGCGATATTTTTTATAGTCTTTATGATTACGTAAATATTGGAAGAAGGGGCGGTAGCTATCATCCTAATACATCCATGTTTTCAGGAACAATAGAGGAGGTGAGGTTTTGGGATATGGCCCGGACACAGGAGGAGATTGCTGAAAATATGCATATAAACTTATTAGGATATGAAAGCGGATTGCTTAGTTACTGGCAATTTAATGATGGAAGCGGAACCGTTTTAACAGATGTTGTTTCCGGTAATGATGGTGATTTAATAAATATGGATGATTCAGATTGGATTGAATCCACCATTCCTTTTGGGCCGGGGGTTTCTGAAACACAAACAGAAACAGCAGGAACAGTTGATTTCACCGGAACGGGCCTGTCAATGTTCTTCAATAATCAAAATGGCGCAGAAATAACTGTTACTCGAATAGATACAGTTCCTAATATTATCCCCATTACACCCGAAGCGGTTTTTCATTCCCAGTACTGGGTGGTTAATCGTTTTGGCAGCGGAACCTTTGATGCAGATTTAACTTTCACTGTATCTGAAGATTTAACGGTGGAAGACGAGAACAATCCAGCCCGGATTAAACTCTATTCACGTGGTAGCACAGCAGATACTGGCTGGACATTGTCTGATAACGCCATGTCAGTTAATGCAGCAAATAACACAGCAAGTTTTACAGGTTTTACCGGGTTTTCCCAGTTTATCCTTGCCAGGGATAGTAAGCTGTATCATACTATCGACCTCCCGCAAGGCTGGTCCGGACTTTCCAGCTACCTGATACCGGCTGATACGGATATTGAAAACATCTTTGACGATATCCCGGAACAGCTTGTAATCGCCCTTACGGAAGAGGAAATCTATTATCCGGCGAACAACATCAATACCATCGGAAACTGGGAACAACATGCAGCATATAAAGTTAAAACAAACGCCGTGGTGAGCCTCAGCATTGCCGGCTTTATGGAGAACAACCATACCCTTCAACTGTTGGAAGGCTGGAACCTGATTCCGGTGATTTCAAGCTGCCCGGTGGATGTGGAAGTTTTGTTTGCCCCTGTAGTTTCTGATCTTGAGATTGTAAAAGAAATTGCAGGATGGGGTATATACTGGCCGGGGATGGGGATCAATAACCTGGGAACCCTTAATCCGGGGAAGGCTTACTACGTTTTGGTTATGGGTGATGTTGAAGTAACTTTTGAGGAGTGCATGAAGGGACAAAACCTTCCAGGTTTCACAGGGAACCGGCCAGGACAAAACCTGTTAGGTTTAATTCCCTGGGAACTCCCGCTAACCTCCCCCTCCAACCACTCCATCGCAATTTTATCAGAAGCGGTTGAGGAATTTGAAACTAGCTGCATCATCGGCGCCTTTGACCAATCAGGAATATGTTTTGGCATTACACAAATATATGAAGGGACAAACTACCTCGCTGTTTTTGGTGATGATGTGTTCAGTGCAGAAAAAGATGGTTTTGTAGAGGGAGAACGGATTTCATTCAGATTGTTCAATCCAATAACAAATGAACAATTTGATCTGACACCGCAATTTGATCAATCACAGCCTGACATAAATGGGACATTTACTGAAAATGGGATATCGGCGATTACTGGATTTGGATTTGTTGTGGGTACAGACGCACGGCCGTGCGTCTCTACACCAAATCCAAATAAAATTTCCATTTATCCCAACCCGACCACAGGCCTGTTTACGATTACAGGAATTGATGAAAATGGCAAAATTTCAATTTTGAATCTACAGGGCCGGCAGGTGATGTGTAAAGACACACAGCCGTGTGACTATACAGCACCGTATATTTCAATAAACCTTTCTGGTAAACCGCCAGGTATTTACATGCTGAAGATATGCACAGATGGGCAAACCATTTACAAAAAGCTAATTCTACACTAAGTATGGTAAATTTTGATGCACATAAAGTTGCTTTACAGGACTATAACTCCTTTGAGGTGGTGGATAATGTTCACAGTTCTAAAACATAGGCACGTGGTAAATAATAAATCACATTAATAAAACACAAATGAAAAAAAAGGCACTATTAATTTTAAGCTTTTTAACAGCATCTGCTTTAATGCTGCAGTCACAAGTTTTCATAGAAGTAACAGAATACTTTAACGGTATTGATGTGGGATTCGACGCAGCCCCTGCCATCAATGACATTGACGGGGATGGCTTGCTTGATTTACTGGTCGGACAAAAAATAGGAGGTATCCATCACTATGAACAGATTGGGACCAACTCAACTTCCTTTACACTAATAACAAGCACTTTTAATTCAATTGATGTGGGATACAGATTGTCTCCAACCTTAGTTGATATAGACGGGGATGGGTTGCTCGACTTGCTTGTGGGAG
>JABMQA010000554.1 GCA_013203545.1 Bacteroidota bacterium | reverse complement strand
TTTCGGGATTGCGTGTTTGATTCGAGGGAGATAAGGCAGCTTAACATCATTATGAAATATTTTTGATTTTGTTTAATGAATAGATTTCTCAGTCGTCACGCTGGGGCATGACTCCATCGAAATGACATAGCCGTATGGTTGTTAGTAGGGGTTGGGAAAATCAGGCGCGGAGCGCCCGATTTTCCCAACCCACAGCCTCCTATGAATGCCCTGTCATTTCGACTGAGGGCACAAGCTCAGCACAGTGCCGGAGGGAGAAATCTAACCCTGCTTGGCGGGAGAAGAATCTATTATTTGGTAGTTTTTCAATGCTTTACGAAAACATGACATTAGTAACGAAGTGAGATGTCTTCGATAATTAATCCAACTTGAATTTATATCAAGGTTATGCTGAAAGTTCCGGGAGATTTATTTCGAAAGTTTCACTTGTTCTGGCCCGCATTCAAATAAAAGGAATATTATTCATGTATTCATTTGGAATGTATTTGGAAAAATCATATATTTGGGGCTAATTTCAAAATCAATAAAAAATGAAGAAGCTCGCCAGCCTTTCCGTTTTGATCCTTCTCTTTCATTGTTTTAGTATTTCCCAACCATGTCTGCCGGAAGGAATAACTTTTACGACGCAGGAGGAAATTGACAATTTCCAGTTAAACCATCCGGGGTGTACGGAGATTGAGGGGGATGTGAACATTGAGACCATAAATATTTTAAATCTCAATGGCTTGGATGTTCTGACTTCAATCGGTGGCCACCTTGAGTTCAGGCTTGTTATATTATTGTCAGACTTTGAAGGCTTAAATAACCTGACAGAAATAGGGGGTGGATTCTTATTATCTAATAGCAGTTTGATGAACTTTACTGGTCTTGACAATCTGGAATACATCGGGGGCGATTTGAAAATTCAGGAGAACCAGGTTCTTTCTTCACTGAGTGGTCTGGAAAATTTAGTATCCATAGGTGGTGATCTGGTAATTGATGATAATGATGACTTGACCGACTTGAGCGGATTTGAAAACCTTGATGGTATGACAATAATGAATTTGACGATAACAAATAATCCGATTCTGAGTCAGTGTGACGCCAGTTTTATCTGTGATTATTTGGAAAGTCCGAACGGTAAAGTTATTATTCATAGTAATGCTTTGGGCTTTCGCAATCCTGTCGAAATTGCAGCCGGCTGTGGTATTACATTGCCATGTTTGCCTTATGGCGATTATTTTTTTTATTCTCAGGCTGATATTGATGCATTTCCCCAGAACTATCCTGCTTGCATAGATTTAGAAGGAGATGTAACCATTATCGGGAGTACCATTACTAATTTAAATGGACTGGTGGCGTTGAATTCAGTTGGAGGGTCTGTGAATATTCAATATAACCCTCTTCTGACAAGTCTTGAAGGTTTGGATGATCTGGGTACAATAGGTGGCAACCTGAGACTTACCAACAATAATGCGCTTTCATCCCTCGAACATCTTGAGGATTTGACATACATTGGCGGAGGGTTTGAAAGTATAAATAATATTGCGCTAAGTAGTATTGCAGGAATTGGGAGTCTGAATTATATAGGCGATTTCCTTAAGATTGAAAGATGCTATTCATTGACGAATTTGGATGGCCTTAACAACTTGACCACTATTCCAGGTATGCTCAAAATAATGAAAAATGATTTACTTGAAAATATTAACGGATTGGAAAATATTTCCTTTGTTGGTGGGGGTCTCTCTATTCATGAGGCCGAAGCCCTTTCCAGTTTGTCACCTTTAGCAAATATATCTGAAATCGGTGGTGGTCTTTCTATTTCTAATATAGATTTGTTGAATGATTTGAGCGGATTGGAAAATGTAACTACCATTGGAGGTGGTGTAAGTGTATGGTCTAATGAAATGCTATCTGATATTACAGCACTTCAAAACCTGAGTTCTATACACGGGCATCTGGTTGTCTATTATTGCCCCGGGCTTACCGATCTTAATGGATTAAACGCTCTTCAGTTTATTGAAGGAAATCTATCAATCGAAGGGAACCAAAATATGACTGGTTTATACGGGCTAAATAATATTACCTACGTTGGTGGAAGTGTATGGATCAGGAACAACGCTTTGATGACACTTTCAGATTTGAGCAACCTGTCATCGATCGGTGGTGTCCTGGAAATAAGCGAGAATCCAAATTTATCCAGTTTGATGGGCTTGCATAATGTTAATAGTGTTGGGAGTAGTATTTCGATATTCAGAAATTCATCCCTGCAAGATCTCAATGGAATGAATGGATTGACATTAGTTTCCGGAAAGTTAGGAATTGGTAAGACCATGAGTGGTGGAAATAATGCACTTACAAGTTTGGCAGGATTGGAAAATGTCACGAAAATTGAAGGTGACCTCCGGATTTTTTGTAATAACAACCTCCCTGATCTATCGGGTCTGGACAATTTAGCCGAGATCGAGGGGAACCTGATTATTGGATACAGGGAATTTGGTCTTGGTGGTAATCCGTCACTTACAAGTTTGCAAGGATTGAATAGCTTAAATTGGGTTGGTGGAGATTTAAGTATTTGTGATAATCCTGTGCAAGATTTGGATGCCCTCATGAATGTTGATTCCATCGGGGGCTGGCTTGATATTATTAGTAATCCATCGCTTACAAGCCTGTCCGGATTGGATTCTATTGCCGAAGGTACCATCGAAAAGCTGTTTATCCATAACAATTCCACACTTTCAGACTGCGCAGTCGAAAGTATTTGTGAATACCTTGTTGCACCTAATGGTACTATAGAAATCCATGACAATGCCTCTGGCTGTAGTTCTTTTCAGCAAGTGGAAGATGCTTGCGAAACGCTTTCTATTGATGAAAACCAAAGCTATTTAGATCTTATTTCTATCTCCCCCAATCCCTTCACCCGTCAAACCACCATAGAATTCACCTTGCATGAGCCAGGCTTTGTGAGTCTTGTAATACATGATGAAACAGGGAAGCGTGTCCAAACGCTCCATTCAGGTAATCTGAAAGCAGGGGCTCATCATTTCACATGGGATGCAGGAACAAAGCAGCCTGGCATTTACCTGCTGAAAATGGAAACGACCGATTCAATCCGGACTGAGAAGCTGTTGCTGATGGAGTAGATTCCGGGTGTTCTAGTGATATTACCTTTCCTTAAATGTATTAAAAAAAAGTATAATGTAAAATATGTTTTACAAAAAGTATTATATTTGTAAACAATATTTAACGTTATGACAGGAAAGAAAGTTCTATTAATGCCAAGATCGAAAAAAATTCTCGAAACTGTAGGTGAAAATATAAAATTGGCACGCTTACGTCGAAAACTCAGTAGTGAACAGGTTTCTGAAAGAGCAGGGATTAGCCGGCCAACATTGGTATCAATTGAGAAGGGTTCGGCAGGTGTTGCCATTGGTTATTATCTGCAGGTTATGGCTGTACTTGGACTTGAGCAGGATTTTTTATGGCTGGCAAAGGACGACGAACTTGGAAGAAAATTGCAGGATTCAAGTTTAACCTCAAAGGCGCGTGCCCCTAAATTGAAAAGAGAAAAATGACAAAACGAATTTCCAAAAGATCAATCAATGTTTTTGCACATTGGCTTGGTATGGTTGAGCCAGCGCTGATGGGTATTTTACATGCTGAATTATTGAGAGGAAAAGAGATATTCTCGTTCGAATATGATAGTGACTGGCTAAAATCAGAACAAGCTCAACAACTTGACCCCGATCTGCAACTGTATTCTGGTATGTTTTATCAGAGCGATACCCGGAAAAGCAATTTCGGAATATTTCTGGATTCAGCTCCGGACCGATGGGGGCGTATACTTATGCGCAGACGTGAAGCTGCCATTGCAAGGAAAGAAAACAGACCTGAAAAAAAACTTTTTGAAACCGATTATTTGCTTGGCGTATATGATGGTCACCGGATGGGGGCATTGCGTTTTAAAGAGGATATGAACATGCCATTCCTCAATGATAATAAGGAATTTGCAAGTCCGCCCTGGACTTCACTACGCGAACTTGAAGAAATCAGTTTACGTCTGGAGGAAGATAACGCAGAGGATGATCCCGAATACCTGAAGTGGTTGAATATGCTCGTTGCACCAGGTTCTTCACTTGGAGGTGCAAGACCAAAAGCCGGTGTCGTTGATCCACAAAATGGATCTTGAGGAATTATGGCGAAGGATCATTTTTAATATTTGTGTATCAAATACGGATGATCACCTACGGAACCACGGTTTCATTCTCACACCAAAAGGATGGGTACTCTCACCTGCTTTTGATGTGAACCCGGTCGAAACAGGGAATGGATTGTCGTTAAATATCTCGGAAAGCGATAATGCCCTCAATTTGGATTTGGCATTGGAAGTGCATGAGTATTTCAGACTGTCAAGGGAAAAGGCAGATCGGATCATACTGGATATAACAGAAAGTGTAAAAAAATGGAGAATATTTGCAACGGTTTATGGTATTCCGAAAGCAGAACAAGAACTAAAAGCAATGGCATTTTCAAGAGCTGAAATGATATAACAACAATACGTGTTTTTTAATGTAAATTTGCATAAAATCCTGATCATAATGAAAAAATTAATACTTTCTTTCCTGTCACTCACCATCATGTCAATGCTGCTTATTACATCCTGCAATAAAGACAACGACTCACCCGTCTACATCAATGTTGCCATGCTGGCCGAAGGCAATACCTTTGATGACCTGAATTTTTTGCAAAGCTGCAAGGCAGGGCTGGAGCAGGCAAAAACCGATTTCGGGCTGGAGTGCGAATACAACATCGATACCACCACCAATAATTATCAGCAAAGGATTGATTACTTCGGCGACCGGGATTTCAATCTGATAATTGCCATCGGTTATATGTGGAATGATGCCCTTGCAGCCGCGGCCAAAAAGTATCCCGACATTAAATTTGTGCTGGTAGATACGGAGTTATCAGAACCACAGGCCAATGTAGTGAGCATTCTGTTCGATGTGGATGAGGCCGCTTTCCCATTGGGCTTTTTGTCAGCCTGGTGGGCCGACGTTCACGATACCGAAACTCCGGCGGTGGGCTTTGTAGGTGCCATGGCGATCCCGCAGATCAGGCAGTTCACAGAGCCTTACGTGAAAGGAAAGGATTATTACAACCAGTTATACAGTAGGGCCGTAGCAAATTCAGGCGATTATGCCGGCATCTTTTTCGATCCGTCACTGGGTGGAAAAATAGCGGACAGCCTCATAACGCTCGGCGCAGATGTGATCTTCGGCGTTGGAAGCGAAACCGGGAATGGCGCTTTGCTTAAAACCAAAGAACTTGGCAAATGGGGTGTGGGCGTAGATGTTGATCAGTATATTTCCTACCCGGAGGTTTCGGATATTCTCATCTCCTGTGCCATGAAAGGCCTGGATAAATCCATTTATGCCGTTGTGAAATCTTTTGTGGATAATGATTTTCAGGGAGGCGGCATTTACACGGGCAACCTGGCCAACCAAGGCGTTGGTATGGCCCCCTATCATGATTTTGATGGTTTGATACCCGATAGCGTGAAGGCCGCAGTTGATGATATCAAAGCCGGAATTATAAACGGAACCATTTCAACAGGATTGTAAAGTGAGTAGTTACAAATGGTTTGGTTCGGCCAAGTCATAAGCTATTAATTGATAGAAATCAACTTAAATCATTCTGCTCTATGAACAAATTATTTACTTTTTGTGTGTTGGTGTTTACCTTACAGATTAACTTATTTTCCCAACCATGTCTGCCTGAAGGAATTACATTCAACATGCAAGATGAAATTGACAATTTTCTAACTAATCACCCTGAATGTACAGAAATTGAAGGGGATGTTAATATTACTGGAATTAATATTACAAATTTAGATGGATTAAGTGTCTTAAACTCTATTGGAGGAACACTTATAATTAGTAAAAATGAGGGACTAGCAAATATCTTGGGTTTAGAAAATTTAACTTACATTGGGGGAACCCTTCATATTTTTTTAAATAGTGGTATGACAAGTATAGATGGCCTAAATAACCTTGTCACTATTGAAGGTGATGTTTCGGTTAATAGGAACGATTCTTTAATTGGTTTAACTGGGCTTAACCATCTGAGCGTAATTGGTGGTGATCTTAGTATCTTTCATAATGACGTTTTAAAAAGTATAACCGGCCTAAATAATTTGTCTTCGATAGGTGGCACCCTGTTGGTCAATGACAACAAAGACCTAATAAATTTAGTAGGCCTAAACAATTTGATATCGATTAACGGAAGTCTACGGATTGAAAATAACTTTGCATTGGTAAATTTACCGGGTGATAACAATATCACAACGATCGGTAATGACCTCAGAATAATTAATGATTCTTCTCTAACGAATCTCCATGGACTGCAGAAATTAATTTCAATCGGTGGTTCTATTTATATGCACGGTAACAATTTAGTAACCAGTTTGGATGGATTAGATAATATTGATCCTGTTAAAATCAAAAATCTGGCAATTTACTTGAATAATGCATTATCCTCATGCAGTGTAAAAAGCATTTGTGATTATCTTGCTGATCCTAAAGGAATTATAAAAATTTATGGTAATGCCCAGGGTTGCAACAATCCAATTGAGGTTGCTGATGCTTGTGGAATAGAATTGACCTGTTTTCCTTATGGTGATTATTACTTTAATGATCAAACCATGATCGATGATTTTCAGGTAAATTTCCCAGGGTGTACAGAATTGAAAGGTAGTGTTATTATACGAGGCGAAAATATCACAAACCTTAATGGATTAAATGTAATAACATCTATCGAAGAGAGCCTTGTGATAATGGGCAATAATATGTTGACGAACTTAGGTGGATTAGATAATTTGATACTTATTGGTGGTTTTCTTAATATTGAGAGAAATGACGCATTGTGTAACCTGATCAATCTGTCGGAATTAACATCAAC
>JABMQA010000553.1 GCA_013203545.1 Bacteroidota bacterium | reverse complement strand
GGAATATCAAGGTAATTGCAAATTTTCGGATTGGAGGCCATCACATCCAGTACATCTTCGGGAAAACCGGTCGGATAGGCATAGTGAATTCTTATCCATTCGATACCATCAACACCGGCCAGTTTTTGTAAAAGTTCTGCAAGGTTCCTCCGGTGGTAAATATCAAGTCCGTACCAGGTAATGTCCTGGGCAATCAGCAGCAACTCTTTTATGCCCTTTTTTGCAAGCGTTTCAGCCTCGGCAACAATTTCTTCGATTGGCTTTGAACGGTGCTTCCCCCTGATGAGCGGAATGGCGCAAAAAGAACAATTCCGGTCGCACCCTTCCGAAACCTTCAGGTAAGCATAATGTGATGGTGTTGTTACCAACCTTTCTCCCAAAAGGTCCTTTTTATAATCAATCCCGAAATTTTTTAAAATTTCAGGAAGATCGTTTACCCCAAAAAAGCCATCAACTTCATGAATCTCTTTTTCAAGGTCGTTTTTATACCGTTGCACCAGGCATCCCATTACAAACAAACCGTTGATATCCCCACGCTTCCTGGCCTGGGCATAGTTAAGAATGGTTTCGATGGATTCTTCCTTGGCATCGTTTATAAAACCACAGGTATTAATGATCACATGGGTAGCGTCATCGGTAGTGGCATCGTGTACAACACTGTATCCGCCTGATTTGAGTTGCCCCATCAGGACTTCGGAGTCAACCAGGTTTTTGGAGCAACCCAGTGTAACAATGTTTATCTTCTTTTTGGTTGGTTTGGTCTTCAAAAGGGCCTGGTGTTTTATGCGTCAAAAAGGGAGTCCACAAATTCAAATTTATCAAAGATTTGAAGGTCTTCTTTCCCTTCGCCAATCCCGATATATTTTACAGGCACTTTAAACTGTTCCGAAATCCCAATGGCTACGCCACCTTTGGCAGTTCCGTCAAGCTTGGTAAGGGCAAGTGCATTCACTTCGGTAGCGGCGGTAAACTGGGTGGCCTGCTCTATGGCATTCTGTCCGGTTGAAGCATCAAGTATCAGAAGAATTTCGTGAGGTGCATCCGGAATCACCTTTTGCATCACATTTTTTATTTTGGTCAGCTCCTTCATCAGGTTAACTTTGTTGTGCAACCTTCCGGCAGTATCAATTATCACCACATCCGATCCGTTTGCCACAGCAGATTTCAATGTATCGAAAGCTACAGATGCCGGATCGGCCCCCATACCCTGCGACACAACCGGAACATCCACCCTTTCAGCCCATATCATTAGCTGATCTACAGCAGCAGCACGAAAAGTATCGGCTGCACCTAACAGAACTTTTTTTCCGGCAGCTTTGAACTGATAAGCCAATTTTCCGATGGTGGTGGTTTTGCCAACCCCATTAACGCCAACTACCATAATTACATAAGGTACATCACGCTTTGGAAAGTCAAATCCCAGGGTTTTACCCTTATCAGTCTCGGCAAGTAAGGCAGCAATTTCATCTTTTAGTATCTGGTTCAACTCGGCTGTCCCCAGATATTTATCTTTGGCAACCCTGGCTTCAATCCGTTCGATGATTTTGAGGGTAGTGCTAACACCCACATCAGATGTAACAAGAATCTCTTCAAGGTTATCAAGAACCTCCTCATCAACTTTGGATTTTCCTACGACAGCCTTCGAGAGTTTTGCAAATACACTTTGTTTGGTCTTTTGCAAACCTTCTTCAAGCTTGTCTTTTTTCTTTTTCGAAAAAACGTTAAACAGTGCCATGGTTCCAAACTAAATTAATAACATATAAAAAAAGCCTTCCCCAAATGAGGAAAAGGCTTTTAGAAAATATTCTTCTTATCAGGATGCCCTATTTCTTGCTTATGAATTCCTGAACTTTCTCGTTAGGAACTACATTTTCGGTAAATGTGTAAGCACCGGTCTTTTTTGATCTGACAACCTGGATAACTTTTGCATAGTCTTTTGCCTGCGTCTGTAATGAAGCAACTACCTTCTTAGCCATATCTTAAATTATTTAATTTCTTTATGAACAGTTACCTTTTTCAGAATGGGATTGAATTTCTTTAATTCCATCCGGTCGGGTGTATTCTTTTTGTTCTTTGTTGTAACGTACCTTGAGGTTCCCGGTTTCCCACTGGTTTTGTGCTCTGTACACTCCAGAATCACTTGAACCCTTGCGTCTTTAGATTTTTTTGCCATTTTCTTTTCTCCTTGAAATTTTCAGGGGTGCAAAACTAATAACTTTATTTAAAATGACCAAGATTATATTAAAAAAATAATTGTCGCTGTATTTAATTCGGCTGGTGAAAACTTCGAAACCTTGGCCAAAGAGACTGTCAAAATTTTGATAGTGCAATGAATGGGCTGGCTCATTACCCTATGGCATTGGACATTTCGATGGATCCCGCTGCAAGCGGGAGACTGAGAAATCTAATATTCATACAGACAATTAGGCTCTTAAAAAGTCATTAATGATAACATGTTAACGATGTTTATCTCAACAGATTTCAATTTGGGACTTTTGGTGAACTTTGGCCTGGAAAACCTT
>JABMQA010000552.1 GCA_013203545.1 Bacteroidota bacterium | reverse complement strand
GTCGTTAGTAATATTCCCTGGATGCCTATGGACCCTCCGGTAACTGGCACCCTAAACCAAAACGAATCAATTGATGTTGAAATCACATGCAATGCTTACCAACTTGAGCCCGGAACTCACGAAGGAACCGTCATCATTGAATCCAATGATCCGGACAATCCGGTAGTGGAAATCCCCGTCACATTCGTAGTTACCCAACTGGCGGATGTAACCGTCACACCCGACACCCTCTGGTTCCTTACATGGAATGATATGATAGAAGGAAAAATTGTTAACATCAGCAACCAGACCGCGTCCGACATCACGATAACTGAAATAACAGAATTTGGAAGCAACATTTTCTGGATTCTGGAACCCCCGGCACCTTCACTGCCATATGTCCTGACTGCCGGTGATGAACTGGAACTTACAGTGGTAATCCCGATTCCACCCTCCAGGGGCGATTTCAGGGATTTGCTCTATGACGACATGAACATCACCACAGAGGTTGGGGAACATACCGTTGTGGTTGCCTGGGACTCGGACCTGATGAGCTTTTCCATGACACTTACGCCCGATACCCTCTGGTTTATTGATGCCGGAACCATTTATATGGAACAAACAGTTACCGTTTCAAACAATTCGAATATGCCTTTCGAGGTTCATGAAATACAGCAAAACGGAACCGGTGCAAATTTTGGGTGGTATACCGGACAAATCAGTGTTACCCTGCCCTATTTCCTCATGCCGGGAGATGAATTTACTTTTGATGTAAACATCGATATCCCTGTTGATGGCAGTTTGGTAAACCTGGCCTACGATTCGGTAGCCATATATTCCGATGCAGGCATTAATTATGAAATGCTGGTTGTTGATACGGATTTAATTTCCGGAATGAACGTTGACTATTTAAGTCAACCACAAATCTACCCAAATCCGTTTACCGGACACCTCACCATCGATCTTTCCACTTATGACGGACAAAGGCTATCGATTGACCTGATTGACATGGGCGGACAACTGGTAGCATCACTCTGCAATAATGTTCTAATATCAGGTTCGGAAAAATTAAATTGGAGCTCAACTTCTCTTAGAAAAGGCGAATTGGAAACGGGAATCTACTTTATCCGATTCACAACAGGAACCGATATCACCCTGAAGAAGATCATTAAAGTGGATTAGGTAGGATGATTTTCTGAAAAAATACTTTTAAAACGGGTACAATAATTTTCTTGTACCCTTTTTTTATGAGCCAGAATAAATACTGATTAATAGAAAGCAAGGCGTTCCAACCCGGTACGGATTGGCCTAAATAAAACATTATCTCGAGCGGGGCTTTCTCATAACCCTTGAGTCTCGGTCATTTCGACCGAAGGGAGAAATCTAAAACTTTTATTTGTAGTGAATTAGATTTCTCGCTAACGCTCGAAATGACCGATGTATATGTTAATGAGACAGCCCCGAGCCATGGGTATAGCTTCGGGAAAATGACCGATGCATGTATTAATGAGACAGCCCCTTCTTATTTAACAGCAATTCGCCTATTTCCTGATAATTTTCCGGGAGATGAAAAAATCATCTAACCTCAATTCCAGAAAATAGCAACCAACACCCAGATCGTTTATCCAGATTTCATTTGATGGTTCGATAAAGCCATGCTTTATCCGATTCCCATAAACGTCAAAAATCCAGAACTCAGTTGTTCGTTTAATGTTATTGATAAATACCCTCTCGGAAGCAGGGTTTGGATAAACAAGATAATTATTTGTGAATTCCAATTCAGCAATATCCGATAGAATTTCTTCACAATCCTGAAAATTCCAACCATTGATCGGGCGAAATGGATTTACAAATAATTCAACAAGAGTGTCCTGATAACACCGCAAGGGACCGTTTATAGAACCATCCAGGGTTGGGAACATAAATGACGTATTCCCGATTCCTTCGATCACATGATGACCAAACTCTATCATCATCCCGTCGCCACAATTAATGTATTGAATTTTCCTCTCCAGGTTATCAATCATGATTGTACCAGTTGAATCAACAATCATTTTTTCCGGCCCAAATTTTCATTTTCCAAAAAACAAAATCAATTCTTCCTACATTTGCCCCGAATTTTAAATATGAAACCATGAAAGATGCAATAGCAATACTTGCCGGTGGCGGTCCAGCTCCGGGAATCAATACAGTAATCGGAACCATAGCAAAGGTTTTTTTGCAGACAGGATACAGGGTAATTGGCCTGCATGAAGGGTACAAAAGCCTCTTTTCAGATAACCCAAAAATGAAGGAGATCGATTTTGAGGAAGCCGATCAAATTCATAAGCAGGGTGGATCAGCACTTCACATGAGCCGTCATAAGCCAACGGATGATGAGTTTAAGGTTGATTTTTTTATCAAATACAACATCAGGCTGCTGGTTACCATCGGTGGGGACGATACGGCATCCACCGCCAACAGGATTTCCAAGTTTCTGGAAGCAAACAATGTGAAAATCCAGAACATTCACGTACCCAAAACCATCGACAACGACCTGCCGTTACCCGAAGGATCGCCAACATTCGGATACCAGTCGGCCAAGCAGGAAGGCGTTAAAATAGCACAAACCGTGTATGAAGATGCCCGTACCAGCGGCAACTGGTTTATTGTATCGGCTATGGGCCGTGAGGCAGGGCACCTTGCATTCGGCATCGGGGCGGCATGCCACTATCCGATGATCATTATTCCGGAAATGTTCAACAAAACGGATATTACCATCCGTAAAATTGTGAAACTGGTGATTTCGGCCATCCTGAAAAGAAAAATACTTGGCATTACCTATGGTGCGGTTATAATCAGCGAGGGTGTTTTTCATTTCATGTCGGATGCTGAAATCGAGTCAACCGGGATCAACTTTACCTATGACGATCACGGGCACCCGGAGCTTGGAAACGTAAGCAAAGCACATATTTTTAACATTCTCGTGCAACGCGAACTGAAGCGGCTCGGGTTGAAGGTCAAAAGCCGGCCGGTAGAGCTTGGATATGAACTGAGGTGCGTGCAACCCGTTGCATTCGATCTGCTTTACTGCGCACTGCTTGGGATGGGTGTTAAAAAACTTTTCGATAATGGTGTTACGGGTTGTATGGTAACCGCTGATCCAAAAGGGGATATCCACCCACTTTATTTAAAAGATGTTGAAGATAGTGAGGGAAAAGTTAAACCAAGGCTTGTAAACATCGACTCGGAAAAAGCCAGGATGGTTTATGGTTTCAACCACCAATACATTACCGGTTCCGATTATGAAGCTGCAAAAGAATATGTTCCCAATCCGGAAG